>JAYRQX010000105.1:0-7489 GCA_041910415.1 Acetobacteraceae bacterium
AGAAGCGCGCGGTGCGGAGCGCGCGCCTGAGCGTCCAGTCCTGCGCCGCCCAGGCGTGATCGACGATCAGCGCATCGCGCCGCGCGGCGCCGGCGGCCGCGTCCTCCGTGCCGCCATCGGGCTGCAGGCCGAGGTCTTCCGGCCGTCGCCGCAGCAGCAGCATCATCGGCCCCACGACCAGGATCGTGACCAGCGCCATGCCCCGGCAGGCCGCGCGCCAGCCATCGGCCAGGATGACCGACTGCATCCAGGGCAGCAGCAGGATCGCGCCCACGCCGACGCCGGAAAAGGCGATGCTGATGGCGAGCCCGCGCCGCTTCTGGAACCACAGCGGCACGTAGAGCCCCTGGCCTGTATAGCCCGTGAGGTTCGCGCCCGCGCCGACCATCAGCCCGAGCGTCAGGTAGAACTGCCAGGGCGTGGTCGAGAGCGGCGCGAGCAGGTTGCCAACCGCCACCATGACGACGCCGAAGCCCACCACGATGCCCGGGCCCCAACGGTCCATGGCGCGGCCGACAAGGGGCGAGGCCAGAGCGAACAGGAAGAAGCCGAAGGAGAAGGCGCCCGCGACCGTCGCGCGGTCCCAGCCGTATTCGTCCACGATCGGCGGCAGCAGCAGCGAGAAGGCGGTGCGGGCCGAGACGCCGACCGCCATGGTGACGAAGGCGCAGGCGACGACGACCCAGCCGTAGTAGAACGGCAGACGGCGCGCGAGGGCCGCGAGGCGTGGGGTCATCCCCGGCCTTCAGCCGGCGGTTTCGATGGCGTTGAGCGGCCGCTCGCCGCGTGCCGTGCGCGCGATGTTCTCGGCGATCAGCGTCGCGCGGGCGTCCAGCATGCCTTCCGTCCAGCCCGACACATGCGGCGTCATCAAGACGTTGCCGAGTTCATGGAAGGGCAGGGTCGCCGGTGCCACCGCGCCCGCTTCGCTGGGGTAGCGGTACCAGACATCGAGCGCCGCGCCGGCGAGCCGCCCGGACCGCAGCGCGTCGTAGAGCGCGGCCTCCGCGATGACCTCGCCGCGCGCGACGTTGACCAGATAGGCCGTGGGCTTCATCCGCCGCAGCCGGGCGTCGTCGAGCAGGCCGCGTGTCGCGTCGGTCAGCGACAGCGTGACGGCCAGAAAATCCGACTGCCGCAGGACATCGTCCAGCCTGTCGGGACCGCCGATGAAGAGATGCCCTGATGGCGCCGGCGACAGCGCCTCGCGCCTGATGGCGCAGACCTGCATGTCGAAGGCGATGGCGCGGCGCGCGAGCGCCTGGCCGATCTGGCCATGGCCGAGGATGCCGAGCGTCTTTCCCGCCAGTTCCGGCCACAGCTTCGGGGCCGGCCTGCCGACCGCCCATTGGCTGTCCCATAGGCCCTCGCGCAGCCGCGCATCCAGCGCGGCCATGGACCGCGACAGCATGATCATCGCGCCCATGACGTATTCGGCGATGCCGGTTTCGTGGCCGTAGGCGTTCGCGAGCCGCGTCCCCGCGCGCAAGGCGCCGCGATCCACGCGATCCAATCCGGCGCCCGGGACCTGCATGAGCTTCAGCCCAGGCGCCGCCGCGGCCATGCCTGCCGAGAAGGTCATGGAGACCAGCACATCCGCATCGGCGAGGTGCGGCAGGATGCCGCCTTCGTCATCGGACAGTAGGTCGCAGGGGATGGACAGGCGCGCCCGCACGGGCTCGACGAGACGGGCGGCGAAGGCGCCCGCGAATGCGACTTTCATGCGTTCGCTCCCTGCGCCCGCCGGGCACCCGCGTTACGTGCTGGCGCTCCTGGCAATGGGCGCGATGAACTGCGCTTCCGTGTCCCACGGAAACAGGATCCAGGTCTCCTGGCTGACCTCGGTGATGAAGGTATCGACCAGCGGCTTGCCGGCGGGCTTCGCGTACACCGTCGCGAAATGCGCGCGGGGCAGCACGGCGCGGATGACGCGGGCGGTGGTGCCGGTGTCCACCAGGTCGTCCACCACCAGCCAGCCTTCGCCGTCGCCGGCCGCGGCGGGCGGCTTCACGATCTTCGGCTTGCCGCGCTCCTCCTCGTCATAGGTGACGATGGAGACCGTCTCGATGATCCGGCATTCGAGTTCGCGCGCCACGACGGCGGCCGGGATCAGCCCGCCGCGGGTGATGGCGACGACGCCCTTGAAGGGCGCGCGGTCCAGCAGCCGCCAGGCGAGCGCCTTGCTGTCCCGGTGCAACTGGTCCCAGCCGACCGCGTAGTATTTCTCGGCCATCAGAACATCCGCCCCCCATCAGGCACCTTGATGTCGGGCTTGAGCAGCACGACGGCGCCGTTCTCGTCGGGGATGCCGAGGACGAGCACCTGGCTCTCGAAGCCCGCGATGCGGCGGGGCGGGAAGTTCACGACGCCCATCACCTGCCGCCCGATCAGCCGGTCCGGCGAATAATGCACGGTGATCTGCGCCGAGGATTGGCGCACGCCGATGGCGCCGCCGAAATCCACCCAGACCTTGATCGAGGGCTTGCGCGCCTCGGGGAAGGGTTGCGCGTCCACGATGGTGCCGACGCGGATGTCGAGCCTGTCGAAGTCGTCGATGCTTGCCTGGTCGGTCATGATGCGCCTCTAGCCGAGCCTGCCCCGCGCGGGTAGGGGAAGGCAACGACGCCGGAGGTCATATGTCCATCGCACAGGGTTTTCGGCTGGACGGGATGCGCGCTTTGGTGACGGGCGCGAGCAAGGGGCTGGGCCGCGACGCCGCGCTCGCCATGGCGGAAGCGGGCGCCGAGGTGTTCTGCGCCGCGCGCGACAAGGCGCAGCTCGACGCCGTGGTGGCCGAGATCCGCGCCGCCGGCGGCAAGGCCGAGGCGATGGTGCTGGATGTCACCGACACGCCCGCGATGCGCAAGGCCATCGCCGAGGCCGGTCCCTTCGACTGCCTCTACAACAATGCGGGTTGGAATCGCCCACAACACTTCCTCGACGTCGATGAAGACACGCTGGACGCGATCATGGGGCTGAACGTCCGCGCGGCCTTCCTGGTCGCGCAGGCGGTCGCGCGCGGCATGGTCGCGGCGGGCAGGCGCGGGGTCATCGTCAACATGTCGTCGCAGATGGGCCATGTCGGCGGGCCGCAGCGCACGGTCTATTGCGCCACGAAGCACGCGATCGAGGGACTCACGAAGGCCATGGCGCTGGAGCTCGCGCCACACGGCATCCGCGTGAACGCGGTCGCGCCCACCTTCATCGTCACCCCTCTCACGAAAGCCTGGACGGAAGACCCCGCCTGGCGCGCGCAATTCGTGACCAGGATCCCGCTGGGCGAGGTCGGCCAGCCGCGCGACGTCTCGGGCGCGGTCGTGCTCCTGTGCTCGCCCGCGGCGGCGATGATCACGGGGCACTCGCTGCTGGTCGATGGCGGCTGGACGGCACAGTAGCGGAGGGCGAACATGTGCGTCCCGCGCGAAGGAGCGCCGACGTGACCGATCTTCCCGTGATGCCCTCGCTCCGCCTCGACGGCATGCTGGCGCTGGTGACCGGCGCTTCCCGCGGCATTGGCCGCGCGGCGGCGGTCGCATTGGCCGAGGCGGGCGCCGATGTGCGCCTGGCCGCGCGCACGCTGGCCGATTGCGAGGCGACGGCCGCCGCGCTCCGCGCCAAAGGTCTGAAGGCGGCCGCGCTCGCGCTGGACGTGACGGATCGCGCTGCGGTGCGGCGCATCGTCGCGGCGGAGGGCCCTTTCGACATCCTGATCAACAACGCCGGCACCATCGCGCGCGACGGCTTCCTCGACACCTCCGACGAGGCCGTGGACCGGCTGCTGGACCTGAACGTCCGCGCCGCCTTCACGGTCGCGCAGGCGGTCGCCAAGGGCATGATCGCGGCGGGGAAGGGCGGCGCGATCGTCAACACGAGTTCGGTCAACGCCTTCGTCGCCGGCCCCAACCGCAGCATCTACACGGCGACGAAGCACGCGGTCGAAGGTCTGACGAAGGCGATGGCGTATGAGCTGACGGGGCAGGGCATCCGCGTGAACAGCGTCTGCCCCGGCTTCGTCGAGACGCCGATGACCCAGGGCATCCTCTCCGACGCGGCCTTCCGCAAGGCGCAGGAAGCGCGCATCCCGCTCGGGCGCATCCTGCGCGTCGAGGACCTGATGGGCGCCTTCGTCTTTCTTTCGTCGCCCGCCGCGGCGGCCATGGCCGGCAGCCACATCATCATCGACGGCGGCGTGATGACCCACTGACTTTCCCTCCCCTGCGTCAGCGGGGGAGGGTCGGGTGAACGCCTCATAACCTGTGGTCCTGATGCGTGACCGCATCAGGACACCCTCAAACGCCGGGCGCAAACCTCCGGTTTGCTTGGCTTCGCCGGACCGTCATGCCGAAGGCATGCTGTTCGCATGACCGGCGGATCGGCACAGCCGACCGCGAGCGGGCCGCATTCCGGGTTCCCATCGACATCGCGCAGCGATTTCGCATGGGTGCCCGTCGCGGCCTCGGCACGAGTCAAAGCCTCGTGCCGCGGGTAACAGGCGTTCAGCCGGGGTGGGGCACATCCATCCAGCGTCGCCAGGCCTCCCATCCCATGACGGCATCCGCGAGCAGCGCATACCCACCCTCATTCGGATGCGCCCCATCCCCCGCCGCGACCTCGCGCCGCCACACCGCGGACGCCGCCACGATCCCCGCCACCGACAGATACGCCACCCCCAGCCGCGCGCACAGCGCCGCATAGGCCGCATCCAGCGCTGCCACCCGCGCCGCCGTCGCCGCGTCCACCACCGGCACCGGCCCGACCATCAGCACGGGCTTCCAGGCGAGCGCCGCGGCCAGGATCGCCTCGGCATGCCCGACCGCCGCCTCCGGCGCCACGCGCACCGCGCCATCTTCTCCCAGGCAGCAATCATTGGCGCCGAAGCTGAAGACCAGCCGCCCGTCATGCCCCTGGGGCAGCCGCGCCTCCGCCTCCCGCCGCCAGCGGGCGCGGATATCGGCGCTGGTGTCGCGCCGGATGCCGAGATTGTAGGCGGTCACGTCCCGCCCGCCGCGGCGCGCCGCCGCGCAGGCGCGCCCCACCCAGCCCAGCGCGGCATCGTCGCCGGTGCCGTTGACCATGCTGTCGCCGAAGAAGCAGATCCGGATCGGGTGCGGGTCCTTCATGCCCCATCAGACCATGGCGCATGGCCGGGGCAAGCCCCCCGCATGGCGTCAGGCACGCCTTCGCGCTATGCCGCTGTCCGCACCCTCACCAAGACGGAATGTCCATGCGCGATTTCCATCAGCCCGGCCGCAGCCCCGCCTATGCCGCCAACGGCATGGCCGCCACCTCCATGCCCCAGGCGACGCTCGCCGCGCTCGACATCCTGCGCCAGGGCGGCAACGCCGTGGACGCCGCGATCGCCGCCTGCGCCGTGCTCTGCGTGATCGAGCCGCATTCGACCGGCATCGGCGGCGACTGCTTTGTGCTCTATGTCCCCGCCGGGTCGTCCAAGGTCATCGCCATGAACGGCTCGGGCCGCGCGCCCATGGGGGCGACGCCCGAGGCGCTGCGCGCCGCCGGCCTGACCAAGATGGTCAACACCTCGGCCCATTCCGTCACCGTCCCCGGCGCCATCTCGGCCTGGGAACTGCTGAACAGGACGCATGGCAAGCTCGGGCTCGACGTCATCCTGCAGGCCGCGATCCGCTACGCCGAGGAGGGCTTCCATCTCACCCCGCGCGTGGCCTCGGACTGGCAGGGGCTCGTCGGCAAGCTTTCTCTTCATGCATCCGCCGCGCGCCGTTTCCTCAGGGACGGCGGCGCGCCGCAATTGGGCGACCGTTTTGTCCAGCCCGAGCTCGGCAGGACGCTCCGCGCCATCGGGGCGCAGGGCAAGAAGGCCTTCTACGAAGGCGCGGTCGCGGCCGACATCGTCAGGACGCTGCGCGCCGCCGGCGGCACGCATACGGAGGAGGATTTCGCCCGCGGCGCCAACGTCGCGGAATTCGTGGACCCCATCACCATCAACTGGCGCTGGCTCGACGTGTACCAATGCCCGCCCAACGGCTCGGGCATGCATGTGCTGCAGATCCTCGGCATGCTGGAGAATTTCGACAAGCCCGATGCCGGCCCGCTCTCGGCCGAGCGCTTCCACCGCCACATCGAGGCCGCGCGGCTGGCGTACCGCGACCGCGACGCCTTCCTGGCCGACCCGTCCCGCGTGGATGTCCCGGTCGGCAGGCTGATCGACAAGGCGTATCTGAAGAAACTCGCCGCGCTGATCTCCGACGAGCGCGCCATGCCCTTGCTCCCCGTCGCCGGCGAGAGCGACTGGGCGAAGCACAAGGACACTGTCTATCTCTCCGTCGTGGACAAGGACGGCAACGCCATCTCCTTCATCAACTCGCTGTTCGAAGGCTTCGGCAGCGGCATCCTGGCCGAGGGCTCCGGCGTCATGCTGCAGAATCGCGGCTTCGGCTTCCGCCTGCAGGAGGGCCATGTGAACTGCATCGCGCCCGACAAGCGCCCGCTGCACACCATCATCCCGGGGATGGTGATGAAGAACGGCCAGGCGATCATGCCCTATGGCGTCATGGGCGGCCGCTTCCAGCCCACGGGCCAGACGCTGTTCCTGGCCAACCACTTCGAATTCGGCCTGGACGTGCAGGCGGCGATCGACCTGCCGCGCCTGATGCCGCAGGACGGCGCCGAGGACACGGTGCAGGTGGAGAGCGGCATCCCCGGCAGCGTCGTCGATCGCCTCAACCGCCTCGGCCACAAATGCGTCCTCGTGGACAAGCCGCATGGCGGCGGCCAGGCCATCCTGATCGACCGCGAGAAGGGCTGCCTGGTGGGCGGGTCCGACCCGCGCAAGGATGGTTGCGCGATGGGCTATTGAGCCCACTCCACCCCACCACGAAGGCGGCCCGCGCAGCACGCGGGCCGGGAGCGCACAGCGCGACCGCGCCCAGACCAACCGTCGCGCACCGCGCACCAATGCAGGGCGCGCAAGCCAAGTCGCCGGCGGCGGCGCCCGGCGCTTGAGGGCAGAGAAAGACGTGCGCCCGGCGCCTGAGGGCAGACTACCGCACCAGCGTGAACTGGTTGCCGCGCACGACATAGGTGGCGGTCCTGCGGATACTCGGGCAGCAGCGCAGATCGCTCCGCGCGTATTCCAGGCCGCTCATGCGCAGCTGCCCGTTCTCGAGATTCGCGTTGCGCGCGACGAGCCGCGCCTCCGGCGCGATGCGCAGCGCGACCAGCGTGCCGGTGCGATCCTCGTGGAACACGCTGAAGGTGCCGCGCCAGGCGGGCGACCCGTCGCAGGAATCGAACACGTAGGACACGACGACGATCGGCTGCGCCATGCCCTCGATCGGGCCGCGATAGACCTCGCGCAGGTCGTGGATGACGCAGCCGCGATGCTGCAGCCGCACCTGGCGCGCCGCCGCGTCGAACTGCTGCGCCGATGCGGGGCCGGCGAGCGCCAGGAAGGCTGGGACGGCCAGTGTGAGGAGTGTCTTCATCATGCCCCGGATGCCCTGCGGAT
>JAYRQX010000106.1:0-5421 GCA_041910415.1 Acetobacteraceae bacterium
CACGCCCCGGCGCCGCCGCGCAGCCGCCCGCTGGGCGCCCTGCCGCGCGACGGGCTGCTGATCCTGCTGCTGGCGCTGCTGCCATCGGTGCTCGGGGGCTTCTGGATCTACGGGCTCGGCGTCTGCATGGCGAACGCCGTTGCCGTGCTCTCGGTCAGCTTCCTGCTGCGCTATGGCGGGGAGGTCTCCATCGGCCAGAGCTTCTTCCTGGCCCTCGGCGCCTATTGCGTGGCGATCCTGGAACGCTCCTTCGGCGTCTCGGTCGCCGTCGGCCTTCCCGTCGCGGCGGTCGCCGGCGTCTTGCTGGGGCTCGGCTTCGCCTGGCCGTCGCGCGCGCTGTCGGGCATCTACCTTGCGGTCGCGACCATGGCGCTCGCCCTGGCCGTGCCGGAGCTGATCCTGCAGCTCGGTCCCGTCGCCGGCGGCTATGAGGGGCTCTATGTCGCGCGCGCGCCGCTGCCAGGCCTGTCGCTCGACCTGCAGCGCTACTACCTGCCGCTCGCCGTGCTCGCCGTCGTGGTGCTGCTGCTCGCCCGCTTCCGCCACTCCCGCCAGGGCCTGGCGCTGCTGACGGCGCGCGACCATCCGCGCGCGGCGGAGGCTTTCGGCTTCTCCCGCGGCTATGCGCGGCTCGCCGCCTTTGCCATCAGCGCGGGCATCGCCGCCCTTGCGGGCGCGCTGCTGGCCTTCGCGGCCTCGACCGTCTCGCCCAACAGCTACACGCTATGGACCGCGATCTATCTCCTCGTCGGCTCGGTGGTGAGCCTCGGTTCCCTCGGCCTGGGCGGGGCGCTGGTCGGCGGCGCCTTCATCACGCTGGTGCCGCAGGTGATGGCCGCCTGGGGCGACTGGGTGCCGATCCTCTACGGCTTCGCGCTTCTCGTGGTCATCATCCTGGGCGATCGCCCGCGTGAGGGATTGGCGCGGCTCCGCAAAAGGCTGAGCGGAGGACGCCGTGGCTGAGGCGGCGACCCTGGCCGCGGAGCGCATCTCGCTCTCCTTCGGCGGCCATCGCGTGCTGAGCGAGGTGACGCTCGACTTCCGTGCCGGCCAGGTGACCGGGCTGATCGGCCCGAACGGGGCCGGCAAGACGAGCCTCTTCAACTGCCTCACCGGGCTCTACCGGCCGCAGGAAGGGACCATCGCGCTCGGCGGCAGGCGGCTGGAAGGGGTGGCGCCGGACAAGCGGGCGCGCGAGGGGCTCGCGCGCAGCTTCCAGCATGTCGCCCTCTGCGCGGATCTCAGCGTCGTCGAGAACGTGATGTTCGGGCGCGCACGGCTCGGCCGGGCCGGCTGGGCCGATGCCTTCCTGCCCCTGCCGCGCGGCAGGCGGGAGGCGGCGGATGCGCGCGAGGCGGCGGGCGAGGTGCTCGCGCGCCTCGGCCTCTCCGCATGCGCGGAGGCTTCGCCGGCAAGCCTGCCGCCCGGCACCCAGCGCATGGTGGAGATTGCGCGTGCCATCATCGCGGCGCCGCGCGTGCTGCTGCTCGACGAACCCGCCGCGGGCCTCAACGCGGCCGAGACACGGCAACTGACCGAGGCGCTGCGCGCGCTGGCCTCGCCCGATCTCGTCATGGTGGTGGTGGAGCACGACATGGACCTCATCATGGAGGTCTGCGACCGCATCCATGTGCTGAATTTCGGCCGCCTGATCGCCAGCGGCACGCCCGCCGAGATCCGCGCGGATCCCGAGGTCGTGCGCGTCTATCTCGGTGATCCCGATGACTGACCTGCTGCGCGTCGAAGGTCTCGCGGTCAGCTACGGTGCCGCGCCGGCCGTCTCGGGCATCTCGCTTGCGGTGCCGGATCGCGGGACCGTGGCCCTCCTCGGCGCCAACGGCGCGGGCAAGTCCACCATCCTGAAGGCGATCGGGGGGCTCGTGCCGAAGAGCGCCGGGCGGGTGTTTCTGGCGGGCGAGGACGTCACCGCGACGGACACGCGGCACCTGGTGCGCGCGGGCGTCGTCTATGTGCCGGAAGGGCGGGAGATCGTGCCGAACCTCTCGGTGGACGAGAACCTGGTGCTCGGCGGCTTCCATCTCGATGCCGCGACGCGGCGGCAGCGGCGCGACATGGTGCTCGGCATCTTCACCGAGATCGCCGGCCGCACCGGCGGCCCGGCCTGGCGCCTGAGCGGCGGCGAGCAGCAGATGCTCGCCATCGGCCGGGCGCTGATGGCGGGGCCGCGGCTGCTGCTGCTGGACGAGCCGTCGCTCGGCCTGGCACCGCTGCTCATGCGCCGCGTCTTCGACCGCCTCGGCGTCATCCGGCAGGAGACCGGGCTCGCGATCGTGCTGGTCGAGCAGAATTTCCGCATGACCGTCCGCGTCGCGGACACGGTCCATTTCGTGCGCGGCGGGCGCCTGCTAGGCCAGCGGGACGCGGCGGAACTGCGCAACCCCGCCGCGATGGAGGAGGCGATCGCCGCCTATCTCGGCGCCGGCGCCCCAGCGGCATGAGAGGAGAGATCCGATGGAGTTGAAGGGACGCGAAGTCGCCCGCGGCCTGCGCTTTCCGGAAGGGCCGGTCTGCCTGCCGGATGGCAGCGTGCTGGTGGTGGAGATCGAGGGCGGCACGCTCACGCGCATCTCCGCCAGCGGCCGCAAGGAGGTGGTCGCGACGCTCGGCGACGGGCCGAACGGCGCGGCGCTGGGGCCCGATGGCAAGGTCTATGTCTGCAACAATGGCGGGTTCCGCTGGCTCGAACAGCCGGACGGCTACCTCCGTCCCATCGGCATCGCGGAGGATTATGCGGGCGGGCGGATCGAGCGCGTGGACCTCGGCACCGGCAAGGTCGAGGTGCTCTATCGCGCATGCGACGGCCAGCCGCTCTGCGGGCCGAACGACCTCGTCTTCGACGGCCATGGCGGCTTCTGGTTCAGTGATTTCGGCAAGGTCCGGGCGCGCAGCATGGATCGCGGCGCCGTCTACCATGCACGCATGGACGGCAGCATGATCCGCGAGGCGATCTTCCCGGTCATGACGCCGAACGGCGTCGGGCTTTCGCCCGACGGCCGCACGCTCTACGTCGCGGAGACGGAGACGAGCCGCCTGTGGTCCTATCCGGTCACGGCGCCGGGCCAGGTGGCGCTGGAACCCTGGCCGGCGCCGAATGGCGGGCGCCTGATGTACGGCGCGCCAGGATACCAGCGCTACGATTCCCTGGCGGTGGAGGAAGGCGGCAACATCTGCGTGGCGACGCTGGTGCGCGGCGGCATCAGCGTGATCTCGCCGCGCGGCGAGCTGCTCGAATTCCACGAGGCGCCGGAGCCCTACTGCACCAACATCTGCTTCGGCGGCGAGGGTCGGCGGACCGCCTACATCACCCTGTCCGGCAGCGGGCGGCTGATCGCCGTGGACTGGCCGCGCGCCGGGCTGACGCTGGACGACGGGCCGGGCTGAACCCGGCCCGCCATGGCCGTCAGGACGTGAAGTCGATCTCGTCCGCCTTCACGATCTTCGCGAAGCGCTTCACGCAGAACAGCGCGTTGCGGTGCTCCTCGTCCGTGGCGCCGGCGCAGCAATCCTCGACGACCACCACCTCGTAGTCGCGGTCATGCGCTTCCCGCGCACCGGTGTGCACGACGCCATTGGTCGAGACGCCGGTGAGGTAGAGGCGCTGCGTGCCGAGGGCGCGCAGCGTCGGCTCGAGCGCGGTGCCGTAGAAGGGGCTCACGCGATGCTTGACGATGTCGAGGTCGCCGTCCTGCGGTGCGATCGCCGCGTGCACCTCCGTGCCCCAGGTGCCGAGCTTGAAGATCCCGCGGCTGCGTGCGCCGGAGAAGACCGGGGAGTTCGGCGGGCACTGCACGTAGTCCGGGGAGAAGCCGACGCGCACATAGCCCACGCGGACACCCGCCGTCCGCGCCCGCGCGATCAGCGCCGCCGTCCGCTCCAGGATGCCGTCGCGCGCGATGATCGGTGCGTAGGCCGTGCCGTTCGGACCGTCCGGATGGATCAGGTCGTTCATCATGTCCATGACGAGCAGGATGGATTGGCTCATGGTCGGTCTCCTGGGAAGGGATCAGTCTCTGGGCACCGGTTCGGGCGCCGCACTCTCCTGCCGGGTCTTGAGCGCTTCGCTGAGTTCGCTCCAGCCGGCTTCGATATGCTTGCGGAGGGACAGCATCGCGCCGGCGACATCGCCTTCGATCATGCAGCGGAGGAGTTCGGCGTGCTCCTCGGCCGCGCGCTCGGCGCGACCGCCGATACGATTGATGATGTCGAAGGGGTAGCGGGCCCAGAGGATCTGCACGAAGTGCAGCGTCTGCGGCGCCTTGGCTGCATCGTACATGCGGCGGTGGAAGCGATAATTCGCGCCGCGCGCCGCCGCGCTGTCCCTGTTTGTCGCGGCTGCCGCGAATTCGTCGGCCAGGCGACGGATGTCCTGCAGATCCTGCGTCGTGGCGCGTTCCGCGGCGTAACGCACAAGTTGGCCCTCAAGCAGGATCCTGAGGTTCAGGATTTCGCTTGATGCACCGATGTCGAAGGGCACGACCGTTGCACCCTTGTAGGAACGGCTGTCGATGTAGCCCTCGGCTTCGAGAAGGCGGAGCGCCTCGCGGACAGGGGTGATGCTGATCTGCAGCTGCTCGGCGATTTCCGCCTGCTTGAGCCTGGTTCCACGGGCCAGACGACCCGAGAGGATGGCTTCGCGCAGATGGTCCGCGACCTGCTCCTCTTTCGTGCGGTACTCCATTGAGCCTTGTTCCTTCTGGCCTCACGCATGGCCGAGGCTACGCTGGCTCGGTGGCTCCGATGGAAATAATGCATCATCCATCAAAACCTGTCGAGCCGATCGGCACCGTGTCGTTGCGGCGGATAGCGTATTTCGTGCGTGCCGCAAGGCCGCGGCTCGGGGGACGCGCGGGATCGTGTGGCTGAGCGCCGATTGGGAGGTGCCGAGCCTGGCCGCCGCCCGGGCGGCAACACCATCATCGGCACCGAATACGTCGCGCGGTCGGCACCCGATGGCTGCACGCTGGGCATCGCGGCGACGCCGATCGCGGCCAATCCCAGCCTCTACGCGAATCGTCCGTATGACCTCGGCAGGGATTTCACCTGGATCACCCAGTTGAGCAGCGCGTCCCTGGTGCTGCTGGTCAGCAATGCCGTGCCGGCCACCTCGCTGCAGGACCTGATCGCGCTGGCGCGGCGGCAGCCAGGCGGCCTGACCTATGGCTTCGGCGGCGCCGGCGGATCCCCGCACCTGGCCACGGTGCTGTTGGAGAGGATGGGCGGCATCACCATCAGGCTGCCGGGGACCGCCGCGCATGCTCCACCAGCTCCGCGATGGAGCGGATCGGCGGTAACGAACGGGCGACCGCGACGAGCGGCAGCCGGAACAGGCAGGCGACCGGCGAGAAATCCCGCACGGGATCATAGGGCAGCGCGCGGTAGAGGCTCGGGTTGGCGCCATGG
>JAYRQX010000107.1:0-3330 GCA_041910415.1 Acetobacteraceae bacterium
CCGCGCAGGTCGAGGCGGTCGCGGTGCTGGCCGTCTGATGCGCGCTCAGCGCGGCTCGCTGCGCGAGAGATAGAGCGTCGCGTGGGGCCGCCTGGTCAGCAGCTCCCCGGCCGTGACGGGCTTGGCCCGGGCGTCGCCGTCCAGGAAGCGCAGCGGGAAGGACGCGGCCAGGCTGTCCAGGAAGCCCGCCGGATTCGCGCAGGAATGGGCGTGGAAGTTGATCAGCAGCTTGATGCCGGGGGAGCGCGCGACGACGCCCTGCATGCCCGCCCAGATCCGTTCGGCCGAATACGCCGTCGCGATGCGCACGAAATCGGCGCGGCCCGGTTCGGCCTCGTCCAGCGTCACCGTCGGCGCCATGGTCGCGGCGCCACCGGGCTTCCAGTCGAAATAGGCGGCGACGGGGCTGTTGCGGGGCCCGGACTGCACGCCTTCCAATGCGATCGACGCGCCGGCCGCATCATGCGCGGCCGCACGGTGCAGGCAGAGCGCGGGGTCGCGCCCGTTGATGCTGAGGTTCCGTGCGGCCAGGCTGTGCAGCCAAGGGTTCGGCTCGAAGGCGACGATCCGGCCCTGCGTGCCCACCAGGTCCGCCATGACGATGGTGTAGTAGCCGTAGCGCGCGCCGACATCGATCGCGGTCTCCCCACGGCCGAGGTTGCGGCAGATGAACTCGGTGACCCAGTATTCCCAGTAGCCGTCGAGCAGGAGATGCGGCGCCATCGCGGTGTCGGCGGCATCGACATAGAATTTGAAGCGGCCGAGCAGGCGGCAGAGCACGGTGCCGTCGGGCATCGGCACGGTCTGGGTGCGGTCGCGGATCAGCGCCTCGATCTCGCGCCGGTTGCCGGCCCGGAGCAACTCCTCGAGCGTCGCGATGTCACGGCGGCCCACGGCGGCGCGAATCTGCTCGAGCTCCGCGCGCGCCAGCGCGAGTTCCCCCCGCACGCGGAAGAGTTCCTCATGCATCGCGGGAAGATCGGCGCGGCGGCCGCCCGCGCCGAAGACGCCGCTCATCAGGCGGCGCAGCGTGCCCGGGCGCGGCGCGGTCAGGGCGCGGGGAAGATGGTCGTCCTTCGGCAAGTTCCCACTTTCGTCGCGAGCGCCCGGCAATCGGCCGGACCATTCCACCGGAAGCCCTGCCTTGCAACCCGTCGCCGACCGGCCTGGCCCGTGGCTGCCTATCCTGCGGGCGATCTCCAAACAAGCTGTGAGCGGCGGCCGGGTGCCGTGGCCGGAAAAGCGACGGCCGGGGCGCGGTCCATATTGACGTCCGGCGTGGGAGCCCGACATCAGACTGCCGACGCAACGTCGCTCCAGGGAGGAACCATACGTGACCATTCACCGAAGGACTGTCTTTGGCGGCGCTGCCGCACTGCTCGGGGCGCCGCTGCTGCCCGGCATGCGCCCTGTCGCGGCGCAGCCGGCGCCGGCAGGTTCGGCGGCGCCTGGCTTCCACCGCTTCCGCATCGGCGGCTGGACCGTGACGACCGTCTGGGACGGCTTCTTCGCCCGCCCCCTGGAGGGCTTCTTCCACAACGCGCCGCTGCCGGAGATCCAGGCCGCGTCACGCGACGCCTATCTGCCGACGGACCGCTTCGTCATCACCTTCACCGTGACCTTCGCCCAGCGCGGCGACACGCTGGCCGTCTTCGATGCCGGCAACGGCGTGACCCCGGCTGCGGCCACCAACGGCAAGATGATCGCGAACATGGCGGCCGCCGGGATCGACCCCGCGCGCGTCACGCATGTCATCCACAGCCATTTCCACGGCGACCACATCAACGGCCTGCTGAACGCCGAGGGCGGGCGCGCCTTCCCGAACGCGCAGGTCCTCGTCCCCACGACCGAATGGGCCTGGTGGAGCGATGCGGGCAACGCGACACGCAGCCCCGAGGGCCAGCGCGGCAATTTCGCCAACAAGGCGCGTCGCTTCGCCCCCTATGAGGGCAAGATCTCGCAGTTCCAGCCGGGGGCCGAGGTGATCCCGGGCGTCACCTCGATCGCCGCCTACGGCCACACGCCCGGGCATACGATCTTCCGCATCGCCGATGGCAGCGAGCAGATGATGTTCGTCGCCGACATCACCAACCGGCCGGAACTCATGATGGCGCGGCCGGACTGGCAGATCGTCTTCGACTTCGATGGCGACACCGCCTCCGCGACGCGCCGCCGTGTGCTGGACATGGTCGCGACAGACCGCATCCGCGTGACCGGCTACCACTTCCCCTTCCCGGCCAGCGGCCATGTCGCGCGCATGGGCAACGGGTTCCGCTTCGTCCCGGCCGACTGGTCTGCTGCCTTCTGATACCTGCGGCACGAGGATTTGACTCGTGCCGAGGCCGCGAATGCGGCCCGCCCGCGGTCAGCGAAGCTGACCCGCCGCGGGTGCGGCGAGCCAAGCAAACCGGAGGTTTGCGCCCGGCGCGTGAGGGTCAGCAAAGATGAATACCAACGGTCGAAGCATTCGGCCGTTGGTATGAGCGGGGCGCCGGCCCGCTGATCGTGCCGCGCTTGCGGCCGATCAAGGCGCCTTGGAACAGGAACCGCTAAAGGACGCCCTGCAACCTCTGGAGGGCGCGATGGACCGCGCATCGGGCAGCAAGGGCCGCCGTGCCGTGCTGGGCGCGTTGCTGATGACCGCGGCGGGCGCCGGCAGCGCCCGGGCGCAGCTTCGCGACGGCGGGCTGATCGGACGGTGGCAAGGGGTGATGATCACGCCGATCGGCACGGGCATGCAGACCGAGGCGATCTTCATGCCGAACGGCGACTACACCATCTCTTCCCGCATGGGCACGCTCTTCACGCGGCACTGGGGCCGCTACGAGATCGTGCAGGACTGGATCCATTTCCGCCTGCACGGCGCCGAACCGCGCGAGTATTGCGCGCATCTCGGCTGCACGCGCCTGACCTGGCCGCAGACCGAGACCTGGCACGTCACGCGCTTCGACGGCCGGGTGCTGGAGACGATGAACGGCAGGCTGGTGCGGGTACGCTGAGCGTGTCGGCATACCGGCGGGCCGGTCATTTGACCAATCCGAGGCCGCGAATGCGGCCCGCCCGGCGTTTGAGGGACACAAAGGTCAATCCTTTGCGCAGCGGGTATCATACCGGGCTCATGAAATGCTGACGCATTTCATGCTTCACACGCCAGCGCGCCTCCGGCGCTCGGCTTCGCCGCACCCGCGGCGGATCAGCTTCGCTGACCGCGGGCGGGCCGCATTCGCGGCCTCGGCCAGCTTCGCTGGCCGCAGGTCCGGACTTAATGAGCCGCGTATTAGACGTGGAAGCTCTCGCCGCAGCCGCAGCGGCCCTTCTCGTTCGGATTCC
>JAYRQX010000108.1:0-2724 GCA_041910415.1 Acetobacteraceae bacterium
ATTCACCGCGCGCCACGGGCATGCGGCTATGCTGCGCCGCGCCTGGGCCAGCGGCTGTCCACGAACGCGCGCAGTTGTATACGAAACGCGCCAAGCGGCATGCCGACGGCGATGCGCGGGCGGGCGGGCGGTCCAGCGGGGGCAGTGGCGTCAGGCCGCCGGGCGTCTCATCGGGCGACGCTGGGACCGCAGCTGCGCGGCGTTGCGGACATCCTCGGTCACCACGCGCACGCGGCTTTCATAGGCGTGGCGGATATGCGCGCGCGTCGCCGCCTCGGCCCGTGCGGCGTCGCGGGCGCGGATGGCGTCCACGATCTCGCCGTGCTCGCGCAGCGCGTCCTCCATCCGGTTCGGTGCGTTGTAGGTGGTGCGGCCGAGCAGGGGGACGAAGTTCAGCAGCGCCTGCAGGCTCTTCAGCAGGAAGCGGTTGTGCGCGGCGCGGTAGATCTGCTCATGGAAGGCCTCATTCTCCCGTGCATGGGCGCGCGGGTCCGGGGGGAGCGAGCGCATCGAATCGAGCGTCGCGGCGAGGATCCGGATTTCCGTGTCGTCGGCGTTCTGCGCGGCTAGCGCGGCGGCCGTGCCTTCCAGCCGCTCGCGCGTGTCGTAGAACTCGCTGATGGCGCGGAGGTCGTAGAGCGCCACGGAGAGCCCGCCGCCCGGCGCGTGCTCCAGCAACCCCTCGGCCTGGAGGCGGCGCATCGCCTCGCGGATCGGGGTGCGGCTGATCTGCAGCCAGGTGGAGACTTCGGTCTCCATCAGGCGGCGGCCGGGTTCGATCGTGCCCTCCCGGATGCCTTCCAGGATCATGTCATAGGCCCAGTCGCTGCGGCCGCGTCCGCCGCGGGCGCTGTCATCCGCCAATTCGCCGCTGCCGATCATCCGGACATGTCCTGAACCGAGGTGCCATCCAGCCCCGAGTCGGCTGACCCTGACAGGTATAGAAGGGCGGGCGGTCCAGGAACAAGAGCAAATGCGCGCACGTGTATACACACGTATTGACAAGTCAGCCGCACCGTTCCAGCCTTGGCTCATCGAAGGCAGCGCGGCGCGGCAGAGCGACCGAGGCAGGAGGAAGCGCCCATGGCGGACGGAAACATGTACGATGTGATCGTGGTCGGTGCGGGCAATGCCGCGCTGTGCGCCGCGCTCTCGGCCCATGAGCAGGGCGCCCGCGTCCTGGTGCTGGAAAAGGCGAGCGAGGAAGAGCGCGGCGGCAATTCCACCTTCACCGCCGGCGGCTTCCGCTTCGTGCACAACGGCCTCGATGATCTGCGCGAGGACGTGCTGGTCGATCTCTCCGAGGCCGAGGCGAAGCAGATCTACATCCCGCCGCTGCCGGCCGACCTCTACATGCGCGACCTGATGAAGGTCACCGAGAACCTGTCGAACGAGTATCTGGCGGAAAAGCTGATTGGCCGGTCGCGCGAGACGGTGGTGTGGATGCGCAGCAAGGGCGTGCGCTTCATCCCGATGTTCGGCCGCCAATCCTACATCGTGAACGGCATGCACCACTTCTACGGCGGCGTGAACATCGAGGCCGTGGGCGGCGGCTGGGGCCTGGTGGACTTCCTGGTCAAGGCGGCCGAGCGCGCTGGCATCGAGATCCGCTACCGTACCGGCCTGCGCAAGCTGCTGCAGGCGCAGAACGGCAAGGTTACCGGCGTGCAGGCCTTCGGCCCCAAGGGCTATGAGGATATCCACGCCAAGGCCGTGGTGCTCGCCTGCGGCGGGTTCGAGGCGAACCCGGAGATGCGCGTCCGCTACTACGGCCCGGGCTGGGAGATGTGCCGCGTGCGGGGGACCAAGCACAACACCGGCGACGGCATCCGCGCGGCGCTCGACATCGGCGCCCAGGCCTATGGCGGGTGGTCCACCTGCCATGCCGTGCAGTGGGACATCTCCGCGCCGCCCTTCGGCGACCGCGTCGTGCTCGATAACTACCAGAAGCACTCCTACCCGCTCGGCATCGTCGTCAACCTGGATGGCGAGCGCTTCGTCGATGAAGGGGCCGACTTCCGCAACCATACCTACGCCAAATACGGGCGCGAGGTGATGAAGCAGCCGCAGCGTGCGGCCGTGCAGATTTTTGATAGTCAGACCATCAAGATGGTGCGCGACGAATACCGCATCAAGCAGGTGACGAAGGCCGAATCCAGCACGATCGAAGGGCTGGCCAAGGAGCTCGACATCAACCCGGCCGGGCTCGCGAAGACGGTCGCGGCCTACAACGCCGCCTGCCAGCCGGGCGACTACAACCCGGCAATCCTCGACGGCAAGCGCACGGACGGCATCACGCCGCCCAAATCCAACTGGGCGCTGCCGATCAACGAGCCGCCGTACTATGGCTTCGTCGTCACCTGCGGCATCACCTTCAGCTTCGGTGGCCTCAGGATCAACGACGATGGCGCGGTGCAGGACACCACCGACGAGACGATCCCCGGCCTCTTCGCCGCCGGCGAACTGGTGGGCGGCATTTTCTATCAGAACTACCTCGGCGGCGCCGGGCTGATGTCGGGCTCCGTGTTCGGGCGCCTGTCCGGGCGTTCGGCCGGCACCTATGCCATGCAGGGCGCCAAGGCGGCGGCGGAGTAAGCCCATGTCCGCCAAGGGAAAGACCTACGTCATCACAGGCGGTGCGAGCCTCATCGGCTCGCACATCACCGACGCGCTGCTCGCCGCCGGGGCGGCGGAGGTGCGGCTGCTCGACAATTTCGCGCTCGG
>JAYRQX010000109.1:0-3535 GCA_041910415.1 Acetobacteraceae bacterium
ATCGGCTTCTTCAGCCAGGATGTCGGCGAGATGTCGGGCCAGTCCGCGGTCGCGGCGGTGATGGACGGCGCCGGCGATGTCAGCATCGTGGCCGCCGAGTTGCGCGGGCTGGAACACGCACTCGCCGATCCCGACCGCGCCGATGAGATGGAGACGCTGATCGAGCGCTTCGGCGAGGTGCAGGCGCGCTTCGACGAGCTCGGCGGCTATGCGCTGGAAGGCCGTGCGCGGGAGGTGCTGGACGGGCTGGGCTTCAGCCAGGAGATGATGGAGGGCGATGTCGGCAATCTCTCCGGCGGATGGAAGATGCGGGTCGCGCTCGCCCGCATCCTGCTCATGCGCCCCGATGTCATGCTGCTGGACGAGCCGTCGAACCATCTCGACCTGGAAAGCCTGATCTGGCTGGAGCAGTTCCTCGCGCAGCATGAGGGCGCGTTGGTCATGACCTCCCACGACCGCGCCTTCATGAACCGCGTCGTCAACCGCATCATCGAGATCGATGGCGGCACGCTGACCTCCTATTCCGGCGACTACGAATTCTACGAGCAGCAGAGGGCGCTCGCGGAGAAGCAGCAGCAGGCGCAGTTCGAGCGCCAGCAGGCGATGCTCGCCAAGGAGATCAACTTCATCGAGCGCTTCAAGGCCCGCGCATCGCACGCCGCGCAGGTGCAGAGCCGGGTCAAGAAGCTCGACAAGATCGAGCGGGTGGAGCCGCCGCGGCGGAGGCAGTCCGTCAGCTTCGAATTCCTGCCCGCGCCGCGGTCGGGCGACGATGTCGCGAATCTGCGCCGCGTGTCGAAGGCCTATGGCAGCAAGATAATTTACGACGGGCTGGACCTGCTGATCCGGCGGAAGGAACGCTGCTGCGTCATGGGCATCAACGGCGCGGGCAAGTCCACGCTGCTGAAGCTGGTGGCCGGTGCGACGGCGCCGGACGAGGGCACGGCGACGCTCGGGGCGAGTGTAAAAATGGGCTATTTCGCGCAGCATGCGATGGAGCTGCTGGACGGCGACCAGAGCGTGTTCTCGACGCTGGAGAACGCCTTTCCCCGCGCCAACCAGGGCTCGCTGCGCGCGCTCGCGGGCTGCTTCGGCTTCCCAGGCGATGACGTGGACAAAAAATGCCGGGTGCTGTCGGGGGGCGAGAAGGCGCGTCTGGTCATGGCGCTGATGCTCTACGACCCGCCGAATTTCCTGGTCCTCGACGAGCCCACGAACCACCTGGACATGGCGACGAAGGAGATGCTGATCGCCGCACTCGCGCAGTACGAGGGCACGATGCTCTTCGTCTCCCATGACCGGCACTTCCTGGCCGCGCTTTCTAATCGTGTGCTGGAGCTGACGCCGGACGGCATCCACCAATACGATGGCGGATACACCGAATACGTCGCCCGGTCGGGCCATGAGGCCCCGGGGTTGAGGATGTAAGCCACCCCGTCCTAGCCTCATCCCCGATTGCTGGAGAAACGAACAGAATGGGTTTCCTGGGCAATGCGGTGCGCGATCACCGCTGGGGGTCGATGCGGGACGCGATGGACCGCAATGGCTGGGACGCGATCGGCTTCACCACAGGCGATTTCTTCCAGTTCGCGACCAATTTCCACACGGATGTGCAGACCTGGGAACGCCCGATCCTCTGCATCCTGCCGCGCAACGGCGCGCCCTTCGTGCTTCTGAACGAGCTGTCCACCAACCATTGGCGCTATGGCGAGGAAGCCGGGAAGCTCTGGGTGACCGACAAGCGCTTCTATGCCGAGCACCCGCGCGTGACGAAGCGCGTGCCGCTGGTCACGCAATGGGCGGAGATGGCGGCCGACCGGCTGCGCGAGGCGGGGCTGGCGAAGGCGAGGATCGGGCTGGACGCGATGTCCGGCCCGCTTGCCCGTGTCCCCTCCCTGCTGCCGGGGCTGACGCTGCAGGTCGCGACCGGCGAATGCCGCGGGCTCCGGCTGGTGAAGCACGCCGAGGAAATCGCGCTGATGCGCGGGATCGGCGCGCTGACCGACTGGGTGCAGGACCGCTACCGCGAAAACATGCGCCCCGGCCGCCTGGTGCTGGAGCTCGACATGGCCATGGCCGCCCTGCTGGCCGAGGAGGCCGCGCACCGCTTCCCCGGCCAGAGCGTGGAGATCCTGCGCTGCTGGACGCATTCCGGCCCTGCCTCCTGCGCGCCGCATGGCGATGGGCGGAACTCCGGCGCGAAGATCGAGAAGGGCCACGGCATCATCAACATCGTCATCCCCCGCGTGAACGGGCTGGTGGTGGAGAATGAGCGCACCTGGTTCGTCGGCGCGCCGACGCCGCGCCAGCAATTCCTGTTCGAGACCGCGCGCGCGGCGAACGAGGCCGCCTGCGCCGCGGCGGTGACCGGCGCGCCGGTCTGCGCGATCGACGAGGCCGCGCAGGCGGTGATCGAGAAGGCGGGCGTCGCCGAGCTGGTGCTGCACCGCACCGGCCACGGCATGGGCACGCTCGGCCACGAATTCCCCGAGGACATGGCCTTCAACACGCGCCCGCTGCTGGCCAACGAGGTCTATTCGGCCGAGCCGGGCCTGTATGAATGGGGCCTGGGCGGGTTCCGTCACGATGATTCCGTCGTGGTCGGCGCGGTGCCGGAGCTGCTGACCAGGGCGCCCAAGGACCTCAAGAGCCAGACCATCCTGTGATGCGGGGACCCCGGATGATGCGCCGCGCCGCCCTCTCGCTCGCCGCGATCCTGCCCGTCGCGGTCGCCCGCGCGCAGCAGGCTTCGCGCCCGCAGCTCGCGCTCGCCACCGGCGCGGCCGGCGGCACCTTCAACCTCTATGGCGCGGCGCTGGCGGAGATGCTGACGCGGAGCACGGCCGCCGATGTGGTGCCGCGCGTCACGGCGGGGTCCAACGAGAACATCCGCCTGGTCGATTCCGGCGCGGTGCCGCTGGCGCTCGCCGCCATGGGCCCGGCCTTCGAGGCCTGGAACGGCACCGGCCCCTTCGCGGGCACCGCGCGGCGCAACATCCGCGCGCTGTTCCCGATGTACGAGACACCCTTCGCCCTCATCGCGCTCCGCCGCAGCGGCATCGCGCGCGTGGCCGACCTGCAGGGCAAGCGCGTGGGCGTGGGGCCATCGGGCGGGCCGACGACCATCTTCTTCCGCGCGCTCGCCGAGGAAGCCGGGATCGCCTGCACCCAGGTGAACGGATCGCCCGACGAGCATGCGCGCCAGCTGGTTGCGGGGGAGATCGACGCCTTCTGGTTCGGCGCCGGCGTGCCCGTCGCGGCCTTCGCCCAGGTGGCGGACACGCAGGATGCCGTGGTCTTCGGCCTGACGGCGCCGGAGGTCGAGAAGATGCGGCGCCGCTTCGCCTATCTGGCGCCCAACACCATCGCCGCCAACACCTATCGCGGCCAGGCGGAGCCGGTGCAGACGGTCGCGCTATGGAACTTCGTCGTCGCCAGCCCGGCGCTCGGCGAACAGATCGCGTACGACATCACCAGGGCGGCGCTGTCGCAGACGGCGGCGCTGGCGGAGATGCTGACGCGGAGCACGGCCGCC
>JAYRQX010000110.1:0-8475 GCA_041910415.1 Acetobacteraceae bacterium
CTTCGGTGCCGGAGTGCGCGAGTATAATTTCGTGGCTGCCCTTCACTTCGAGGTAGGCTTCGAACAGCGACGCGATGTTTGCTTCGTCGTCAATGACTAAAACTTTCATCGGATCTCCCGGTACCGGGCGCTGGCGCGCTCCGTCGCGCGGCCCGGGTTGGTGCAGCGCGTGCGGGACTACCGGGCCGCCATGGCGGCCAGGCGGTAGCGCGGGGCTTGCAGGGCAAGGGAGCGCGAGGCTTGCAAGGCGCGGGCTGCTTCGGCAAGGGGAAGCGACAGTCGGAAGGACAGGGCGATGGCGTCCGAGGATTTCGCGCGCTTCGGGGTGGAAGGCCACTGGCCGCTGGTCAAGCGCCACACCATCCGCTGGGCCGAATGCGATATGTACGCGCATGTGAACCACGCGGCCTATCTGGTGCTGTTCGAGGATCTGCGTGTGACCTGGTGGATCGGCCTGGGCGGCAGCTTCGCGCCCGACGCGCCGGGGCCGGTCGTCGGCACGCTGGATGTGCAATACATCCGCGCCGCGGGCTTCGGCGACGAGGTGCTGCTGACGGCGCGCTGCGTGTCCTTCCGCCGCACCTCCTTCGTGCAGGAATACGCGCTGTGGCGCGACGGGCTGATGTGCCGGGCGCGGGCACTCTGCGTCGTCATCAACAACACGACCGGCGAGAAATACGCCTTGCCCGAGACGATGCGCCGCGTGCTGGTGGAGCGCGACCGCGCGGTGGCGGAAGGCTAGAGCCCGCGCTCGGCCTTCGTCGCGGCGAGGTCATCCTCCAGGAATGATCGCACCAGGGATTCCAGGCTTTCGTTCTCGGCGAAGCCCAGCCGGCGCGCACGCTCCGCGGTGAAGCGCGCGGGCCAGCCCTCGACGATGGCGTGGACCTCCGGATCCGCTTCGAAGCGCACGCGGGCGCGGGCCTCGGCGCCGGCGACCCGTTCCAGCGCACCGAGCAGGTCCGACACCGTCGCGCTGATGCCCGGCGGGTTGATGCCGCGGTCGAGGCCCAGCGGCGTCGTGTCCATCGTCATCGCGTGCAGGAACCACGCGACGGTGCTGCGCGGGGAACAGATCCACACCGCGAAGTCCGGCGGCACCGGGCAGTGGGTGTCGAGGCCGAGCAGCGGTTCGCGCACGATGGCCGAGACGAAGGAGGATGCCGCCTTGTTGGGCCGCCCGGGGCGCACCATCACCGTCGGCAGCCGGATGTTCACAGCGTCCAGAAAACCGCGGCGCGACGCGTCGTGCAGCAGCAGCTCCCCGATCGCCTTCTGCGCGCCGTAGGAGTTCGTCGGCACCTGTCGCCCGTCATCGGGGATATTCGCCGCCTGCCCGCCGCCGAAGCTCGCGACGGAGCTCGTGAAGATCACCCGCGGCGGCCTGGCCAGCGCGCGGCAGGCTTCGACGACGGCCAGCGTGCCCTGGATGTTCACGCGCTGGCCGAGGTCGAAATTGGCCTCCGCCGCCGCGCTGACGACGGCGGCGAGGTGGATGACGACGTCGGTGCCGGCCGGGATCGCGGCCTTCACGTCGGCGGGGTTGGCGACGTCCCCGCCCAGGCAGGTGACGGGAAAGGGCGCGTCCAGGGCCTTCGGCGGCACCATGTCGAACAGCGTCAGCGCCTCGACCGTCCGGCCCCCCGGCGTGCCGTCCTGCGCCAGCCGGGTCGCGAGCTTGCGGCCCAGGAACCCGCCGCCGCCCAGGATCGTGATGCGCATGGCCCGAAGCCTCCCTGTCCCGGGCGTGTTTGGCGCGGGGCCGCGAGCCGCGCAATACTGGGCCATGATCCCCTCGGCGCCCTTCCACTTCCTCGTCAACCGCCACCACGGCACGCCCGGCACCGTCGTGCTGCCCGATGGCGGGTTCCGCCGCGCCATGCAGGAGATCGCCTCCTGGCCCGGCTATGCCGTGACGCCGCTGGTGCCGCTGGCCGATGTCGCGCAGGCCGCGCGCGTCGCCTCGGTGCACTACAAGGATGAAGGCGGGCGCTTCGGCCTCGGCTCCTTCAAGGCGCTGGGCGGCGCCTTCGCGGTGGAGCGTCTGCTGGTCGCCGAACTCGCCAGGCGCGGCGTCGCCAACGCGGCGACGGCGGCGGAGCTTGTCGGGGGCACGTTCAGGGAGGAGACCGCCAGGGTCACCGTCACCTGCGCCACCGACGGCAACCACGGCCGCTCGGTCGCCTGGGGCGCGCAGCGCTTCGGCGCGCAATGCGTGATCTTCGTTCACCCCGGCGTCAGCCAGGGGCGCCGCGCCGCCATCGCGCAATACGGCGCCGAGGTGCGGGAAGTGCCGGGCACCTATGACGATTCCGTGCGCGAGGCCGAGCGCATCGCGAAGGAGAAGGGCTGGCACGTCGTCTCCGACACCTCCTACCCCGGCTACACGGAGGTGCCGCGCGACGTGATGCAGGGCTACCGCGTCATGGCCGAGGAAGCGGCGACGCAGCTCCCCGCGGCGCCGACCCATGTCTTCATCCAGGGCGGCGTGGGCGGCGTGGCCGCGGCGGTCGCCGTGCAGATGCGCATGCGCTTCGGCACCGGGCCCAAGGTCATCGTGGTGGAGCCCGACCGCGCCGCCTGCCTGCTGGCGAGCGCCGAGGCCGGGCAGCCCACGACCATCGAGGGCGAGCTCGACACGCTGATGGCCGGGCTGGCCTGTGGCGAGCCGTCGCTGCTCGCCTGGCAGGAACTGGAACGCAGCGCCTACGCCTTCATGAGCGTGCCGGACGAGAGCGCCGTCGCCTGCATGAAGGTGCTGGCGGAGTGTGCGCCGCCGGTGACGGCAGGGGAGAGCGCGGTCGCGGGCCTGGCGGGCCTGCTGCTGGCGGCCAGGGAGCCATTCGCCCGCACCGCGCTGGGGCTCGAGGCCGACAGCCGCGTGCTGCTGTTCGGCACCGAGGGCGCGACGGACGCGGAGGTCTATGAGCGGCTGGTGGGGAAGAAGCCGCCCGCGTGACGAATCCCTGGCCGGCTTCACGCGACTGACCTAGAATCGTCGCGTTCATGAAAGAGACGGCACCCTAAGTGCCGCCCAGCATCGAAGGGAGGGTGCCGCCATGCACCGCAGGGATCTCGTCACGGGCGCCGCCGCCGGCGCGCTCGGCCTCGCCACGCCGCGCCTGGTGCGCGCGCAATCCGGGCGCACGGAGGTGCAGTTCTGGTACGGGCTCGCCGGCGCGCTCGGGGAACGGGTGCAGGAGCAGGTTCGCCGCTTCAACGAAAGCCAGAGCCAATACGCCGTCGTCGCGACCTTCAAGGGCAGCTACACGGATGTCATGACCGGCGCCATCGCCGCCTGGCGCGCCGGCAACCCGCCGCACATCGCCCAGGTCTTCGAGGTCGGCACCGCCACCATGATGGCGGCCACCCAGGCGATCCGCCCGATGCACCAGCTGATGGCCGAGGCCGGCATCCCGATCGATCCCGCCACCTACATCCCGGGCGTGCGCAGCTACTACAGCGACCGGGAGGGGCGGCTGGTCTCCATGCCGCACAACTCCTCCTCGGCCATCATGTGGCTGAACCTGGATGCCTTCCAGCGCGCGGGGCTGTCCACGACCGCGCTGCCGACGACCTGGGCGCAGATCCGCGCCGCGGCCGAGCGGCTGAAGGCGGCGAACGCGACGCCGGTGCCGATGACGACATCCTGGCCGACCTGGGTGCTGTTCGAGCAGATGGGGTCGATGCACAACGTGCTGCTGGCGAGCGAGGAGAACGGCTTCGCGGGCCTCGGCGCGCAGATGAACCTGACCGACCCCTTCTTCCGCCAGGATGTCGAGTTCGTCCTCGGCCTGCAGCGCGACGGGCTGTTCCGCTATGGCGGGCGGGACAATGCCGCCGATGCTCTGTTCCCGACCGGCGAGGCGGCCATCAGTTGCATGTCCTCGGCGCTCCGTGCCCGGGTTTCGAGCGAGGCGCGCTTCCGCTGGGCCGCGGTGCCGCTGCCCTATTTCGACACCGTGACGCGCGAGCCCCGGAACGGCGTGCTGGGCGGCGCGAGCCTCTGGACGCTGACGGCGCGCAACCGCACGGCGGCGGAATACAAGGCCGTGGCCGAGTTCTACCGCTTCATCAGCCAGCCCGAGCAGGACATGTGGTGGCACGAGGCGACCGGCTACGTCCCCATCACGGTCGGCGGCTATGAGCGCGCGCGGGCGGCGGGCTATTACGAGCGGAATCCGGGTGCGGATGCCGCGATCATCCAGCTCAACCGCACGCAGCCGACGCCGGCTTCGCGCGGCTTCCGCCTGGGCGGCTTCGTCGAGATCCGCAACATCATCCAGGAAGAGCTGGAAAAGGGCTTCCAGGGCCAGCAGAACGCGCAGCAGATCCTGGAGACCGCCAACCGCCGCGGCGATCAGGTGCTGCGCAATTTCGAGCGGACGAACCGCCCGCGGTGAGGCGGGCGCGGGCTGAGGACGGCGCCCGATGAGGAAGCGCGTCATCTTCCGGCAGAAGGGGCTGCCCTATCTGCTTCTGGCGCCGCAGCTTCTCGTCACCCTCGTCTTCTTCTTCTGGCCGGCGGGGCAGGCGGTCTGGTTCTCCTTCCTTCGCCAGGACGCCTTCGGCATCAACACGGATTTCGTGGGCTTCGAGAATTTCACCGAGCTCTTCGCCGATCCTCTCTATCTGCAGGCGGTCTGGAACACGGTGGTCTTCACCATCGCGGTCGCCGTGCTGGCGCTGGTGGTGGCCTTGTTCCTGGCCGTGCTGGCGGACCGATCCATCCGCGGTGCGGCGGCCTACCGCACGCTGATCATCTGGCCCTATGCCATCGCGCCGGCGATCGCGGCGGTGCTGTGGATCTTCCTGTTCCATCCGACCATCGGCCTGTTCGGGCGCATGCTGAACGGCATCGGCATCGCCTGGGACTACAGGCTGAACGGCAACCAGGCGATGCTGGTGGTGATCCTGGCCGCGGCCTGGAAGCAGGTGAGCTACAATTTCATCTTCTTCCTCGCGGGGCTGCAATCCATCCCGCGCGCGGTGCTGGAAGCGGCGGCGATCGACGGCGCGCGGCCCTTCCACCGCTTCCGCACCATCATCTTCCCGCTGCTCTCGCCGACGACCTTCTTCCTGCTGGTCGTGAACCTGGTCTACGCCTTCTTCGACACCTTCGGCGTGATCGACGCGCTGACCCATGGGGGACCCGCCAAGGCGACGGAGACGCTGATCTACCGCGCCTATGTGGATGGGCGGGTGAACCTCGACCTCGGCTCGTCCTCGGCGCAGTCGGTGGTGCTGATGGTGGTGGTGGTGGCGCTGGTCTTCATCCAGTTCCGCTTCATCGAGCGGCGGGTGCATTACTGAGATGGACCCCGCGCTCGCCCGCCGCCGCCGCGCGGACCTCTTCACCCATCTCGGGCTGATCCTCGGCGTCGTCGTCTTCGCGCTGCCGCTCTGGATCGTGCTGGTGGGCTCGACGCATGACGCCGCGACGATCGGGCGGGGCGACGTGCCGCTGCTGCCGGGCGAGCAGGGCATCGCGAACTATGCGGAAGTCTGGGGCAGCGGTGGCTTGACGGGCGCGCGTGCCTCGGTCGCGCGCATGATGTTCAACAGCATCGTCATGGCGCTCTGCATCGCATTGGGAAAAATTGCGATCTCGCTGATCTCTGCCTATGCGGTCGTGTTCTTCTCCTTCCCCGGCCGCATGGTGGCCTTCTGGGCGATCTTCATCACGCTGATGCTGCCGGTCGAGGTCCGCATCTTCCCGACCTTCAAGGTCGTCTCCGATCTCGGCATGATCGACACCTATGGCGGGCTGATCATCCCGATCATCGCCTCCGCCACCGCGACGCTGCTGTTCCGCCAATTCTTCCTGACCATCCCCGACGAGTTCGTGGAAGCCGCGAAGATCGACGGCGCGGGGCCGATGCGCTTCTTCTGGGATGTCGTGCTGCCGCTCTCGCGCACCAACATGGCGGCGCTCTTCGTCATCCTCTTCGTCTATGGCTGGAACCAGTATCTCTGGCCGCTCCTCGTCACCAACTCGGCCGAGGTCGAGACGGTGGTGGTGGGGCTGGTCAAGATGATCGGCTCGGAATCCAACACGGCCTGGAACCTGGTCATGGCGACGACGGTGCTGGCGCTGCTGCCGCCGGTCGTCATCGTCGTCCTGATGCAGCGCTGGTTCGTCAAGGGCCTGACGGATACGGAGAAGTAGCGTGGCGACCCTGACCCTCTCCGGCATCCGCAAATCCTTCGGCGCCACGCAGGTCCTGCACGGCATCGACCTCGAGGTCGCCGATGGCGAGATGATCGTCATCGTCGGCGCCTCGGGCTGCGGCAAATCGACGGCGCTGCGCATCGTGGCGGGGCTGGAAAGTCCCACGGAAGGGCTCGTGCTGATCGACGGCCGCGACGTCACCGCGCTGGAGCCGGCCGATCGCGACATCGCCATGGTGTTCCAGAACTACGCGCTCTATCCGCACATGACGGTCTTCGACAACATGGCCTATGGGCTGAAGATCCGCCGCATGCCCAAGGCCGAGATCCGCAGCCGGGTCGAGGAAACGGCCGCGCTGCTCGAACTGGGCCCGCTGCTGGATCGCCGGCCGCGCCAGCTCTCCGGTGGCCAGCGTCAGCGTGTCGCGATGGGCCGCGCCATCGTGCGACATCCGAAACTGTTCCTGTTCGACGAGCCGCTCTCGAACCTCGATGCGAAGCTTCGCGTGCAGATGCGCGCCGAGATCAAGCGGCTGCAGAAGCGCCTCGGCGTGACATCCCTGTTCGTGACGCATGACCAGGTGGAGGCGATGACGCTGGGCGACCGGCTCGTCGTCATGAACAAGGGCCGCGCGGCGCAGGTCGCGAGCCCGATGGCGATTTTCGAGCGTCCCGCCGACACCTATGTCGCGGGCTTCATCGGCAGCCCGGCGATGAATTTCATGGACGCGACCCTCGCCGGGGACGGCGCCGCGGCCGCGCTTGCGGGGAGCGGCGCGGTGATCCGCTTCGCCGATGGGCGGCGCCCGGGCGGCAATGGGCGCAAGGTCACGCTCGGCATCCGGCCCGAGCATCTGGTCCTTGGCGGGGCTGGGGCCATGCCCTTCGCGCTGGACCTTGCGGAACCGCTCGGCTCGGAAACCGTCCTGCACGGGCGCCTGCCCGATGGCACGGCGCTGACCATCCGCGTCCCCGGCGGCGTGCCGGCCGAGGAGGGACTTTCCGTCGCCGTGCCCGCGGAATCCCTGCATGTCTTCGATGCGGCGACCGGCACGCGGATCGATCCGGCGTAGTGTCAGCCCATTGACGGCGGCGCGCCGGCTTCCCATTACGCTGGATAGGAAACGGGCCATCGACCCGCCGGGAGACTACGCCATGAATCGCCGTCACCTCCTCCACATCGCCGGCGCCGCGCCGCTTGCCGGCATTGCGCCCGCCCACGCCCAGGCGCCCGCCTGGCCGACGCAGCCCGTGCGCATGGTCGTTCCCTTCGCGGCAGGCGGCCCCACCGACGTGCCCGCGCGCATGGTGGCCGAGCGCATGTCCGAAGCCCTGCCCCAGCGCGTCATCGTGGAGAACCGCACGGGCTCGGGCGTGGTGATCGGGACGGATCTCGTCGCCAAGGCGCCGAAGGATGGCAGCACCATCCTCTACACCACGATCGCGCATTCCGTGCTGCGCGCCATGTTCCCGCGCCTGCCCTTCGATCCCGTGGCCGATTTCACGCCGGTCGCGCTGATCGGGCAGATCCCGATGATCATGCTGGTGCATCCCTCGCTCGGCGTGTCGAACGCCCAGGAACTTTTCGCCAAGCTGCGCGAGAATCCGGGGCGCTACGACTATGCGAGCTCGGGCAATGGCGGCGCCGTGCATCTCGGGACCGAGCTGCTCTGGCACCAGGCGGGCGGACTGCGCGTGAACCACATCCCCTTCCGCGGCAGCGCCGCCGCGATGCCGGAAGTGCTGTCGGGCCGCATTCCCATGATCATGGACGTCGCCGCCGGCGCGCTGCCCTACATCCAGCGCGGCGAGCTTCGCGCGGTCGGCATCACCGCGCTCCGCCGTTCGCCCGCGGCCCCCAATGTGGCGACCTTCGACGAGCAGGGCGTTCGCGGCTTCGAGGCCTATACTTGGCACATGCTGATGGTGCCCTCGGGCACGCCGGCGCCCACCATCCAGGCGATCAACGCCGCGGTGAACGCGGCCGTCGCGCAGGAGGCCGTGCGCAACCGGCTCACCGAGATGACCATGAACGTGATCGTGGACAGCACGCCGCAGAGCGCGGCGGCCTTCCTCGCCGCCGAAATGGCGAAGTGGGAGCCGCTGATCCGCAGCGCCAATATCCGCCCGGACTGATCCCGCTCAGCCCGAGCCCAGGCCTGGGCGGAGCTGCGCGACCGCGGCTTCGGCGGGAAAGATCGTCACCTGGCGCCCGCCCTGCCATTGCAGCAGGAAGGGGTGCGCGCGCTGGTTCTGGCTGCGCTCGTCGAAGCGGGCGCCCCAGCCGGTCGCGGTGGTGCCTTC
>JAYRQX010000111.1:0-11019 GCA_041910415.1 Acetobacteraceae bacterium
GCAGGTGAACGAGATCCGCGGCCAGCAGGCCGTCGTCGTGCAGGGCTGAGCCGCGCCCGGTGCTCTTCCTCCAGCTCCTGCTGAACGGCCTGCAGACGGGGGCGATCTACGCGCTCACGGCTGCGGGCTTCGCGCTGATCTTCGGCGCGACCCGCATCTTCCACTTCGCCCATGGCACCGCCTTCACCCTGGCCGGCTACGCCTTCCTCCTGACCTGGCGCGCGGGGTGGCCGGCTTGGCTCGGCACGCTCCTGGCCGTTGCCGTGGCGACGGGGTTCGGCGTGGCGATCGAGCGCTTCGTCTATCGTCCGATCCAGCGGCATGAAGGGTCCTTCTTCACCGTCTTCGTCGCGGCCTTCGGCGTCGGCATCGTCGTGCAGAACCTGATTGGCATCGTGGCCGGACGCGGTCTTGCCACGGTCGAGAATCGCCTGAGCTTCGCGAATGAGATCCTGCCCGACGTCTTCGTGGCCCCCATGTTGTGGATCGCGATCGCCGTCGCGGCGGCCCTCTTCGCGGCCCTGTCACTGTTCCTCACCCGAAGCCACGCAGGCGTGGCGCTGCGGGCCCTGGCGCAGAACCCCGACCTGATCCGCGCCTACGGTCTGTCGGCGAACAGGATCTCGGTGCTCGCCTTCGCCATCGGGTCGGCGCTCGCCGCGCCGGCCGCCATCGTCACGGCCATGACATCGGGGCTGAACGAGGCCGTCGGGCACCAGGTGATGCTGATTTCCATGGCCGCGACGATCGTGGGCGGCATCGGCTCGCTCCGCGGCGCGGCGCTCGCCGGGCTCATGCTGGGCATCGCCGAGAGTGTCGCAGTCGCCTTCGTGGACACGCAATGGGCCGAGGCGGTGTCCTTCCTCGTGCTCTTCGCCTTCATCATCTTCCGCCCGAACGGCATCTTCGGGGTGGCTCAGACACGATGATCGCCTATCTCACCTCCATCGCGACCCAGGTTGCGATCTTCGGCATCCTGGCCGCGACGCTGAACTTCATCGTGGGCTATGCCGGCATCTTCTCGGTCGCGCATGCGGTCTTCTTTGGGCTCGGCGCCTATGCGGGGGCGCAGATCGCGCTGCTGATCGCGCCGGATGTCCTGCTTGCCAGCATCGTCGCGGCCCTGGTCGCGGGCGGGCTTTCGCTCTGCCTGGCGCTGCCGGCGCTGCGGGTGCGGGGCGAGTATTTCATCGCGGCCTCGCTCGGCCTGCAGATGGTCGCGGTGACGCTGTTCTCGGAACTCAAGCCGCTCACGGGCGGCATTGGCGGCCTGGTCGGCATTCCGCTGCCGACGCTGTTCGGCGTGCCCGTCGGCGTGCTGCCGGTGGCTCTCGTCGCGCTTGCGCTGATCCTGGTGGCGACGGCGCTGCTCGCGCGCGGCGCCTTCGGCCGCACGCTGACCGCGATCCGCGATGCCGATAGCGCGGCCGAGGCGCTGGGCAAGAATGTCTCCATCGCCAAGACACTCGCCGTCGCCTTCGCCTGCGCCGGCGCCGGCGTCGCCGGCGCGCTCTACGCGCTGCACACCTCCTTCGTGAATGTCGAGAGCTTCACCATGGACTACTCCGTCCAGGTGATGGCGATGGTGATCATCGGCGGCACCGGAACATTGTGGGGGCCGCTGCTCGGCGCGGTGCTGCTGCTTTCGCTGCCCGCGGTGCTCGCCTTCATCCCCTTCATTCCCCCGACTGAAATCGGTGCGGTGCAGCAGATCATCTACGGGCTGGCGATGACGCTGCTCATGGTCTTCCGCCCGGCGGGCCTTGTCGGCGATCTCAGCCGCGGAAAGAGCACCGCATGAGCACGCAGGACGCCCCGCTTCGCTGCGAGAACCTCGCGCGCTCCTTCGGCGGCCTGCAGGCGGTGGCCGGCGTGTCCATCGCATTGCCGGCCGGCGAGGTGACCGCCCTGGTCGGACCGAATGGCGCCGGCAAGACGACGATGTTCAACCTGATCACCGGCAATCTGCGCGCCGATTCCGGCCAGGCCTGGGTGCGGGGGCAGCCGATCACGGGCATGAAGCCCTGGCAGGTGGCACGGCTCGGCGTCGCGCGATCCTTCCAGGATCTGCGCCTGTTCACGCACATGACCGTGCGCGACAACGTGCTGGCGGCGACCGAGCGCGCGGCCTGGTTCTGGCAACCCGGCGGGAGCGCAGGACGGCGTGCGCGGCATGAGGCGGCGGAGGCCGCCCTTGCGGCAACCGGCCTCACGGCCGTCGCCGGCGAGCGTGCGATCGACCTCGCCTATGCCGAGCGGAAATTCCTGTCCATGGCGCGCATCCTGGCGGCGCAGGCCGATATCTGGCTGCTGGACGAACCGGCCTCGGGGCTCGATCTCTCGTCCCGCCAGCGCTTCGGTGCGCTGTTGCGCGACGCGACGGCGCGGGGGGTCGCGATCTGCCTGATCGAGCACAACCTCGACGTGGTGACCGAACTCGCGAACCGCATCGCCTTCCTCGACCAGGGCCGCGTCCTCGCGGAAGGCGATCCCGAAGCCATCCTGCGCGACCCGGCCCTCGCCGCGATCTATTTCGGCGACCGGCCGCAGGAGGCCGCATGAGCGCGATCGAGGCGCAGCGCATTGCGGCCGGCTATGGCGGGCGCGAGGTACTGCAGGACGTCTCGCTCACCCTCGGCGAGGGCGAGGTGCTCTGCCTGATCGGGCACAACGGCGCGGGCAAGTCCACGCTGCTGCGCGTGCTGTTCGGCATGCACCGCCCCTCCGCGGGCACGATGCGCGTGTTCGGACAGGAACTGCCGCGCCACATCCCGGCCGCCCTTGGCGCGGCGGGCGTGGCGCTGGTGCCGGAAGGCCGCGGCGTCTTTCCCGACCTCACCGTCAACGAGATCTTCGGGCTGGCTCTCTGGTCGGCCGGCGTGGCGGACCGGGAGCGGGACGAGCGGATCGCCGAGGTGCTGGAGGTGCTGCCGCGCATCGCCGAATTCCGCGAACGCCGCGCGGGCACGCTGTCCGGCGGTCAGCAGCAGATGGTCTCGATCGCCCGCGCGCTGCTGACCCGTCCACGAGTGCTGCTGTTGGATGAGCCTTCGATCGGGCTCGCGCCGAAGCTCTTCCAGGACCTGATCCGCCCGATCGCGAAACTGCGGGAGACGCGCGGCATGGCCATCCTGCTCGTCGAGCAGAATGTGCGCGAGGCCTTCGCCGTCTCGGACCGGGTGCTGGTCATGAAGTCCGGCCAGTTCATCTTCGAAGGCCCACCGTCGGAACTTTCGGACCATTCGAAGCTGATGGAACTGTTCTGAGCGCCCTGAAATCGATTGCAAATTCGCGGGGCAAGCCGGAATCTTGCCCGGCGGCCGTCGAAAGACGCCAGCCATGTCGGGGGTATCCAGCGCTTGGTGTCCGCTTGGGATGCAGGGGCCGTTGACAGGGCCGGCGTCGGGGTAACCCGCGTTCTCATGACCGTGGCCTTCCTGTTGGGCCTGCTGCCGAGGCTCGGCGGCCTTCTGTTCGACGGCATGCTGGACATGGACCAGAACATCTTTGTCTGGGGCAGCGATGTCCGCATGAATGGACTCGCGGCGGCGTTCGGCGCGGATTACGGCGTGCTGTCCTACGTCCTGTTCGGCTGGTTCTACGCCCTTGCGGAGCTGATGCCCCGCTTCTGGTGGCTCCCCCACAAGCTCGCCGAGATCCTGTTCGAACTCGGTGTCGCCGGCCTGCTCTGGCGGCTGGCGCCGCCGGACTGCGGCAGGACGGCATTCCTTTTCTACTGGTTGAATCCCTGGTTCATCCTGCACGGCGCCTGGCAGGGGTTCTGGGAAGGGCCGCACATTGTCTTCGGATTGCTGGGCGTTCTTCTGTTCAAGGGACGCGCGGCCACGCCGGTGACCTGGCTGGCCTTCGGCGTGCTCGTGATGACCGCGGCGATGTTCAAGCCGCAGGGGCTGCTTTATTTCGTGCTTCCGATGGGGCTTTACCTGTTCCTGGATTTCCTTCGGTTCCGGTCACTGCAGGTTTTCTGGTTCGGCCTGGGTGTGGCCAGTGTGTTCCTGATGGCTTCCCTGTCGCTCTTCGCCTTGGGGGCCGGTCCCATGGCTGTGCTGAACAACTATGTCGGCGTCCCGGGCTTCATGCCGAACCTGTGCAATGACTGCATCAATGTCTGGCGGCCCGTGACGCTGTTCCTGCAAGGGCAGTTGGGGCAGTCCGGCCCTACATTCGCGTTGGTGCTGCCGGCAACCCTGCAGGTTGCGCTGCATGCCGCGTCGGCGATCCTGGTCGCCTGCACGCTGCTCGCAGCGTTCTGGATGCTGCCCTGGTCGGCGCCCGCGAAAGCGGTGCACGCGACGGACGAACCTCCGCAGAGGATGGAACCGGCCCTGGGGCTTCTCACCGTGCTGGCGCTTTCGAGCCTGGTGATCTCGCAACTGGGAACGCGGGCCCACATCAACCACACCTATACCGCGCTGGTGCTGCTCATCCCCCTGGTAGTCCGGGCGTGGCCGCTGATGGTGGCATGGGCCGTCATGTGCGCGGTCGAGTTGTACGCCCATCTCGGCGTCTACCAACTGGGCCGCGAGGTGGTCCTTCCGCAGTATCTGCCCAACCCCGCGACCTCCGCCGGGTTGGTCAGCGGAATCGAGGCCGCGACGGCACGGCCAGGCCCCGACGCCCTGCTCGCATGGCAGGCCGCCGCCAATGCGTGGTTGTCGCGCACATTGCCGGGCGAGCCGCTGATATCGGTGCTGGCGCTTCTGCATGTCCTCTGCGCCGTCTATTGCCTTGTGTACGTGCTCGGCCGCCGGGATGCGCTCGGCCGCTGAGGTTATGGCACCAGCACAACCCGGCCGGCGCTCCGCCGCTCCCGCACTTCCGCCATCGCCTCGCGGAACTTCTCCAGCGGATAGGCGGCGTGGATCTCCGGCTTCAGAAGCCCCTGCTGCCACCAGCCGATCAGCTGCGTCCAAAGCGCGCGCGTGCGCGGTGCGTAATGGCGCCGCATGTCGGGCGGCGACCAGCCGGCATAGGTGCCCCAGTTCACGCCAGCGACGACGATGTTCTTGAGCAGCAGGATGTTCGCGGCGACGGTCGGGATGGACCCGGCCGCGAATCCCACCGTCACCAGCGTGCCGCCATCGGCGAGACACCGCAGCCCCTCGTGAAAGGCCTCGTCGCCAAGCGTGTCCAGCACGACATCCACGCCGCGCCCGCCGGTCGCCTCGCGCACCGCGTCCCTGAAGGGCAGAGCGCTGTCCAGCACGATGTCGGCGCCGTGCGCGTGCAGCATGGCGTGCTTCGTGCGGCCGGCGCGCGCAATCACCTTCGCGCCGACCGCCTTGCCGATCTCGAGTGCCGCCAGGCCCACGCCGCCCGCCGCACCCTGCGCCAGCAGCCACTGGTCCTTCGCGAGATGCGCGCGCCACAGCAGCGCAGCCCCCGCGGTGGGGTAGGAGATCGGGAAGGCGATGGCCGGTTCCAGCGGCAGCCCGTCCGGGATGGGCATGACATGGATATCGTCGATGACGATCTCCTCGGCCATCGCGCCCCAGTCCGTCACGGCGAAGACGCGCGTGCCCGGGGGCGGCGCCTCCGCGTCCGGCGACGCCTCCATGACGATGCCCACCACCTCCGTCCCCGGCACGAAGGGCAGCGGCGGCTTGCGCTGGTACTTCCCGGCGACGACGAGCTGCGTCGCAAAGGAGACGCCGGCGCCGGCCACCTTCACGCGCACGCTGCGTGGCCGCAGCGGTGGCGCGGGGATCTCCTTGACCTCGAGCTGGTCGAAGTCGCGCCAGGATTCGCAGACGAGTGCGCGCATGGGTGTCAGTCCGCCCGGATGTTGGCGTCGCGGATCAGGCGGCCCCAGCGTTCATACTCGGCCCGCGTGAAGCGGTCGAAATCCGCGGGCGAATCCGCGACCGCGACCGAGCCCAGCGCATCCAGCCGCTGCTTCGCCTCCGGCGTCGCGGCCGCGGTGTTCCAGGCCTGCTGCAGCCTCGCGACGATCGCCGCCGGCGTGCGCGCCGGCGCCCAGATGCCGTACCAGGTGGCGATCTCGTAGCCCGGCACCCCGGCCTCGGCGATCGTCGGCAGATCCGGGAAGGCGGCGATGCGTGCGCGCGTGGTCACCGCCAGCGCGCGCAGCCGGCCTTCGCGCACCATGGCCGCGCTGGCCGGCATGGAATCGAACATCAGTTGCACGTTCCCCGCGATCAGGTCCTGCCCCGCCGGCCCGCTGCCGCGATAGGGTACGTGCACGATGTCCACGCCGGTCATGAACTTGAAAAGCTCCCCCGCCAGATGCGGTGCGCCGCCCTGGGAGGAGGAGGCGTAGGACAGCCGCCCGGGATTGGCCCGCGCATAGGCGATCAGCTCGGCCACGCTCCGCACCGGGAGTTGCGGGTTCACCACCAGCCAGAGCGGCACCGAGGCGATGTTCGTGACGGCCGCGAAATCGGCCAGCGCATCGAAGGGCATCTGCCTGGTCAGGTGCGGCACGATGACATGGGCGGACGCATTGACCAGGAAGGTCGTGCCATCCGCCGGCGCGCGCGCCACCACCTCGCAGCCGATGATGCCGTTGGCGCCGGCGCGATTCTCCGCGACGAAGGGCTGGCCGAGCGGCCCCTGCACCGCCTGCGCGACGATGCGGCCCATGATGTCGGTGGGGCCGCCGGGCGGATAGGGAATGACGAAGCGCACGGGCCGCGTCGGCCATTCAGCCCCCTGCGCCTGGGCCAGCACGGGCGCCGCCAGTGTTCCCGCGAGCATCGCGCGTCGGCGCCAACGAACAAAAGACATCCCGGGCCGTCCTCTTCCCTTGATCGCGTTTCAGGTCAGGATAGACGGGACGCGCCATGGAGGGAAACGCGATGGATGAGGGGATGCGCCCCTACAGGGGCATCAGGGTGCTGGATGCGGGGCAGGGCATCGCCGCGCCCTATTGCGCGACGCTGCTTGCGGCCTGCGGTGCGGATGTCGTCAAGCTCGAGCCGCCCGAAGGCGATTGGTCGCGCGGCCTGACGACATCGAAGGACACGGTTTCCGTTCTGTCCGTCTGCTTCAACCGCGGCAAGCGCAGCGTCGTCCTGGATCTCAAGACGCCCGAAGGCCAGGCCGCCGCGCGGAAGCTGGCGGCCAGCTGCGATGTGCTGATCGAGGCCTTCCGTCCCGGTGTCGCCGCCCGCATCGGCCTGGGCGTCGAAAACACGCGCGCGGATGCGATCTGCCTCTCCATCTCCGGCTTCGGCCAGACGGGACCGAATGCGGAGCGCCCCTGCACCGATTCCGTGGCGCAGGCCTTCTCCGGCTTCGTGGCCTCCAACACCGGCGCGGATGGCGTGCCGCACAAGGCCAACCCCTTCGTCTCCGACATGACCACGGGCGTCTGGGCCTTCGTGGCGATCCAGACAGCTCTGGCCGCGCGCGCGCAGGACAAGGCGCCGCGGCGGCGGCATATCGACCTCTCGCTGATGATGGCGACATCCTTCCTGATGACCGCCAACATCGCGGAGACCGCCTATCTCGGCCGCACGCCGGCCATGCCGAACACGCCGGCCGGTGCGTACCGCACGAAGGATGATCGCTGGGTGATGATCACGCTGGTGCGCAACGCCGACTTCACGCCGCTTTGCGAGGTGCTGGGCCTCGCGGGCGTCGCGGAGGATCCGCGCTACGCGAGTTTCGACGCGCGCTGGGAGAATCGCGAGAGCCTCTACGCCATGATCCGCGCCGCCTTCGCGACCAGGTCCGCCGATGAATGGGTCGCGGCGCTGCAGGGCAAGCGATTGCTGGCGGATCACGTCAACACCATCGCGGACTGGCTCGGCAACCCGCATGTGCAGGCGGTGCACGCCGTCGCTTCCGTGGCGCAGCCGCAATTGGGCGCCGTGCCGATGCCGGCGCTGCCGGGCCTCGGCCACTGGTCGGCGCCCGCGCCGGCGCTGGGCGAACACACCAGGGACATCCTCGCGGAACTCGGCCTGTGACGCTCGCCGAGGCCGTCGCCGCCCAGCAGCCGCTCGTCGCGCGCCTGCTCGACGGCGTGGCGGAGATCGGGCGCGACCCGCCGGGCGTCACGCGCCATGCCTTCGGCGAGCGGGAGAACGCGGCGCAGGTCCTGGTCGCCCAGGCCTGCGCCGCGCTCGGGCTGGACGCGCGCCGCGACGCCGCGACGAATTTCTACGCGACGCTGCCCGGGCGCACCCGTGGCGCGCCCTGCATCCTGCTCGGTTCGCATCTCGACAGCGTGCGCCATGGCGGGAATTTCGATGGTGCCGCCGGTGTCGTCGCAGGGCTCGCGGCCATCGCCGCGCTGCGCGCCATCGGCTTCAGGCCGGCCATGGACGTCACGCTGGCCGCCTTCCGTTGCGAGGAAGCGGTCTGGTTCGGCCTCGGCCTGATCGGCAGCCGCGCCGCGCTCGGCATCCTGCCCGAAGCCGCACTCCAGGCGAAGCGTGCCGACAGTGGCGAGACGCTCGCGGCCCTGATCCGCGCCTGCGGCGGCGATCCGGCGCTGGTCGGTCCCGGCAAGCCGCTGATCGCGCCGGGGTCCGTCCGCTGCTTCCTGGAAGCGCATATCGAACAGGCGCCGAGCCTGGTCGAAGCGGGCAGGCCGATCGCCATCTGCACCGGCATTCCCGGCAATATCCGCCACGCGACGATCCGCATCACCGGCGAGGACGCCCATGTCGGCCTGCCGCGCCGCTTCCGCCATGACGCCGCGCTGGCCGGCGCCGACCTCTTCGTGGCGCTGGACGCGCTGTGGGCCGAGGAGGAAGCCGCCGGCCGCGCCATGGCATTCACGATCGGGCGCTTCCACACGCCCGTGGAGACGCATGAGATCACGAAGATCAGCGGCGATTTCACCGCCTCGCTCGACCTGCGCGCCTATGACCCCGATCATCTCGCCAGGCTCGAACGGCGCCTGCACGCCATCGTCGCCGAGGTCGCGGCGCGGCGCGGTGTGCGGATCGATCTTGGCCCACGCAACGCGGCACCGGTCGGCCCCTGCGATCCCGCGCTGAGGGTTGCGCTGGCGGCCGCGGCGACGCGCATGGGTGTCGCGACCATGCCGCTCGGCAGCCCGGCCTCCCACGACGCGGCGAATTTCGCCGCGGCTGGCATCCCCACCGCCATGCTCCTCGTGCGCAACGAGAACGGCAGCCACAATCCGCACGAAGCCATGGAGGTTGACGACCTGATGGCCGCTGTCGCCACATTCGCCGCCTTCCTGGAGGATGCCGCCGCGTGAGTGCCGCCGGGCGCCCCGTGGATCACCGCATGGTCGCGGCGATCGTCGCCAGTGCGCTCTTCATGCAGAACCTCGACAGCACGGTGGTCGCGACCGCGCTGCCCGCCATGGCGCGCGCGCTCGGCGAGGAGCCGGCGCGGCTCTCCACCGCCATCACCTCCTATCTCGTCGCACTGACCGTCTTCATCCCGATCAGCGGCTGGGTCGCCGACCGCTTCGGCGCCAAGCGCGTCTTCATGGTGGCGATCGTCATCTTCACCCTGGGCTCGCTGCTCTGCGCCCAGGCGCAGGGGCTCGGCACGCTCATCCTCTTCCGCGTGCTCCAGGGCATGGGCGGCGCCATGATGGTGCCCGTCGGCCGCCTGCTGCTGCTCCGCCGCGTGGCGAAGGAGGAGATGATCTCCGCCATGACCTGGCTGACCATGCCCGCGCTGCTCGGCCCGGTCAGCGGCCCGCCGATCGGCGGCTTCCTGACCGACACCTTCGGCTGGCGCTCGGTCTTCCTCATCAACCTGCCGATCGGCGTGCTGGGGCTCGCGCTCGTCGCCTGGAAGATCCCGCCCATGCCGCCCGAGGACCCCGGGCGGCTCGATGCCCGCGGCATGGCGCTGGTGGGCTCCGCGCTCGCGCTCGTCATGTGCGGGCTGGAGACGATCGGCCGCGGTGTGCTGCCGAACGGCCTGCCTGCGATCTCGCTCGTCGCCGGGCTTGTCATCGGCGTGATCGCGGTGCGCCATTGCCTGCACCAGTCGCGGCCGGCGGTGGATTTCAGCCTGCTGGCGATTCCGACCTTCCGCAGCCCGACCCTGCCGGGCAGCATCTTCCGCGCCGGTGCCGGCTCGACGCCCTTCCTCATCCCGATGATGCTGCAACTTGCCTTCGGCGTCAGCGCGACGCAGTCCGGCCTGATCTCCTTCGCGACCTCGCTCGGCGCCTTCGCGATGAAGCCCATGGTCCGCCCGGCGCTGCGACGGTTCGGGTTCCGTCGCGTTCTGCTCATCAACGGCGTCATGGCTGTGCTGCTGGTCGGCGCCATCGGCCTCGTCACCGCGTCCTGGCCCGTGGCCGCGATTTTCGTTCTGCTTGCCCTCGGCGGGCTCGCGCGCAGCCTGCAATTCACTTCGCTGAACACCCTTGCCTTTGCCGATGTGGCGCCGGGGCGGATGGCGGCTGCGACCAGCTTCTATGGCACCGCGCAACAGCTCTCTCCCGCGCTCGGCGTCGTGATCGCGGGCGCGGCGCTCGAAATCTCCTCGACGCTCGCCGGGCGGCACGCCCTGGCGCAGGCGGATTTCTCGGCGGCCTTCGCCGTCGCGGCGCTCGTCATGGCCGTGGCGCTGCCCTGGCATGCCCGCCTGCCGCGCGATGCCGGTGCGGCGGTCTCGGGCCATCCCGGCACCTGAAACGCTTCATAGCGCGCGACACCTTCCCCCAACTCGGGACTGTCGCGCGTGGCCCGTGGCGTGCCATCCTCCGCGCCCCTTCGCCCGCCGCTCCGGAGCGCCTGACGCATGCGCCTTCTTCGCACGCTCGCCCTCGTCCTGCTCGCCGCGCTGGCGATGCCCAGCCTGCCGGCGACGGCCTTCGAATTGCCGGGGCTGCAGCGCGATGCGCAGGCCTACCTGACCGAGCTTCGCCGCCGCTTCCCCGCGGGCGGCAGTCCGCAGCAGCGCGCCCAGGCCGAGCAGCGCGCGCAGACCGCCGAGCGCCAGCGCGACTGGGCCGCCGCGGCCACCGCCTGGGAAGACCGCATCGCGATGGGCCAGGCGACGGATCAGACCTGGCTCGCGCTCGCCCGC
>JAYRQX010000112.1:0-3107 GCA_041910415.1 Acetobacteraceae bacterium
AGGTGGTCGGCCGCGGCTGGACCCAGCCGGGCGGCCGCCCGCATGCGGAGACCGAGGCGCTGCGCCGGGCCGGGGAGGCCGCGCGGGGCGCCACGGCCTATGTGACGCTGGAGCCCTGCTCCCATTGGGGCCGCACCCCGCCCTGCTGCGATGCGCTGGTCGCGGCCGGCATCGCGCGGGTCTGCGTCGCCATGGGGGATCCCGACCCCCGCGTTGACGGGCGGGGGCTGAAGCGGCTGGAAGCGGCCGGCATCGCCGTCGAGACCGGGCTGCTGGGCGCGGAGGCGCGGGCGCTGAATGCCGGCTTCTTTCGCCGCATCACGCGTGGCCTGCCCTATGTGACGCTGAAGCTCGCCTCGACGCTCGACGGCCGGATCGCGACGGAAGCGGGCGAGAGCCGCTGGATCACGGGCCCGGAGGCGCGGCGGGAGGCCCATGCACTCCGCGCCCGCCACGACGCCGTGCTGGTGGGCTCCGGCACCGTGCTGGCCGACGACCCGGACCTGACCTGCCGCATTCCGGGGATGGAGCGGGTGCCCATGCTGCGCGTCGTGGCCGATGCCAGGCTGCGCACGCCGCCCGCGTCGCGGCTGGTGGCCGGCGCCCGCGCGGCGCCCACCTGGATCGTGACGGTGCCGGGGCACCGCCCTGCCGCGCTCGCGCCCTTCATCGGGGCCGGCGCCGAGGTGCTGACCGTGCCGCCGGGGCGGGACGGGGGGCTGGATCTGACGGCGTTGATGCGCGCCCTGGCTCGTGGCGGCGTGACGCGCGTCATGGCCGAAGGCGGTGCCGGGCTTGCGGCGGGGCTGCTCGCCGCCGATCTCGTGGACGCGATCGCCTGGTTCCATGCGCCGGGGACGATGGGCGCCGAGGGCCACCCGGCCGTCGGCCCCTTGCACCTTCAGGCGCTTGCGGCCATGCCTCGCTTCCGCCGCGTGGCCGCGCGGGCGGCGGGGGCGGACTGGCTCACCGAATACGAACGCGGAGCGGAGTGAGACGGATGTTCACCGGGATCGTCACCGCCTTGGGGACCGTGCGGGAGGTGCAGCCGATCGACGGCCGGCACGACCTGCGGCTCGTCATCGGCGTCACGCCCGATTTCCTGGCGGCTCCCATTCCGGCCGTACCAGGCGCCTCGATCTGCTGCTCGGGCATCTGCCTGACGGTCGTGCAGATGACGAATGACAGCTTTTCCGTCGATGCCTCGGCCGAGACGCTGTCGAAGACGACGGCCGGCGGCTGGAAGCCGGGCTCGCGCATCAACCTGGAACGCTCGCTGCGCCTGGGCGACGAACTGGGCGGCCATCTCGTCTCCGGCCATGTGGACGGCGTCGCCGAGGTGCTGGACGCCACCCCCGAGAACGCTTCCGTTCGGTGGCGCTTCCGCGCGCCCCGCGCCCTCGCGCGCTTCGTGGCGCCCAAGGGCAGCGTCGCGCTGGACGGCGTCTCGCTCACGGTCAACGAGGTTGACGGGGAGGTCTTCGGGGTCAACATCATCCCCCACACCGCCTCGGTCACCACCTTCGGCACGCTGCAGCCGGGGGACCGCGTGAACCTCGAGGCGGACACGCTGGCGCGCTACGTCGCGAGGATGCTGGAGTTCAGGGAATGAGCGCGGTGACGAGCGACCGGCCGGTCAAGACATCCTTCCACGAGTTCATCTCGCCGCCCGAGGAACTCCTCGACGAAGCGCGCCGCGGACGCATGTTCATCCTGGTGGACGACGAGGACCGGGAGAATGAGGGCGACCTCATCATCCCCGCGCAATTCGCGACCTCGGATGCCGTGAACTTCATGGCCCGTCACGCCCGCGGCCTGATCTGCCTGGCCATGACCAAGCAGCGCGTGGAACAGCTCGGCCTGCCGCTGATGGCGCAATCGAACCGCACCCGGCACCAGACCGCCTTCACCGTCTCGATCGAGGCGCGGGACGGCGTCACCACCGGCATCTCGGCCGCCGACCGCGCCCGCACCGTGGCCGTCGCCATCAACCCGGAGCTCGGCCGCGAGCACATCGTCACCCCCGGCCATGTCTTCCCCCTCGTCGCGCGCGAGGGCGGCGTGCTGGTCCGCGCCGGTCACACCGAAGCGGCCGTCGATTTCGCGCGCCTCGCGGGCCTCAACCCCTCCGGCGTGATCTGCGAGATCATGAACGACGACGGGACCATGGCGCGCATGCCCGATCTCGTCGCCTTCGCGCAGCATCATGGCCTCAAGCTCGGCACCATCGCGGACCTGATCGGCTATCGCCGCCGCACCGAACGCCTGGTCAGGCGCGTCGAGGAAGGCGAGGTGCAGCACGCCATCGGCGGCAATTGGCGCCTGATCGTCTATGCCAGCACCATCACCCGTGGCGAGCACATGGCCCTCGTCAAGGGCGACCTCCGCGGCGCCGAACCGCCGATGATCCGCATGCACGCGGCCGGGCTGATCAACGACCTCGTCATCGGCCGGGGTGCCAGGGAACTGCACGGCGCCATGCGCATGATCGCCGAGGCCGGGCGCGGCGCCGTCGTCATCCTGCGCGACTGGCGCCATGACGGGCTGTCCGAGCAGGTCCGCCATGGCCGCGACCGCGCCGTCGCGCCGGAGCTCCGCGACTACGGCATCGGCGCGCAGATCCTGGCCGATCTCGGCCTCAAGGACGTGGTGCGCCTGTCCAACAACCCGCGTCCCATCGTGGGCATCGAGGGCTACGATCTGCGCGTCGTCGAGACGCGCCCGATCCCGATGCCCGGAGAGAATGAATGAGCACCGCCGATTCCCCCGAGCGCGGCGCCGCCTCGCTCGAGGGCCCGCCGCCCAAGATCCTGGTCATCCAGGCGCCCTATTACCGCGCCGTGGTGGACGGCATGCGCGACGGCGCGCAGCAGGTCTTTTCGTCGCTGAAGGCCCAGGTGGACGTGGTGGACGTGGCCGGCGCCTTCGAACTGCCCGCCGCGCTCCGCCTCGCGCTCAAGTCGCATCACCGCTGGGACGGCTTCCTGATCCTCGGCTGCGTGGTGAAGGGCGACACCGACCACTACGACCACATCTGCCGCGAGGCCTGTTCGGGGGTGATGAGCATTTCCGCGCAGACGGGTGCTGCGATCGGCTTCGGGCTGCTC
>JAYRQX010000113.1:0-4226 GCA_041910415.1 Acetobacteraceae bacterium
CTTCATAGACGCGCGGCCCTACCGGCCGCGATCCTCCGCAGGCAGGCGCCGCGCCAAGGCCTTCCGTCGTCGCACCGGTGCCACGGACTTGGCCCATGGAGTCTTCGCAAGCCCACGGCCGGTCCATCGCCGCCATGCTTGGGCCCGCCGTCCTGGCCGGCCTTCTCGCGGGGCTCGGCGTCTGGGCCTTCCGCATGCTGAAAGCGCTGGTCCACAACCTCGCTTTCCAGGGCGCCCTCTGCACGGCCTACGACGCCAACCCGCACACCGCGGCGCCGCCTTTCGGTGCCTGGGTCATCCCGGTGCCTGTCCTCGGCGCCGCGCTCGCCGCCCGGCTCGGGGGAGGAACTCGCGCGGCAAGGGTAGCGTCTTGCCCGCGGCCCGCCCGTCGCCCGATGCTGCGCGGGCCAATCCGGAGTCCCCGTCCATGTCCGACCGCGTCGCTGCCCATCTCGCCGGCCAGAAGGATGCGATCCTCGATCGCCTGCTGACGCTGATCCGCTTCCCCTCGGTCAGTACCGATCCAGCCTTCGAGGACGGCATGCGGGGCGCACGCGAATTCCTGCTCGACCGGCTGCGCGCGATCGGGATGCCGGATGTGCGGCTGCTGGATGCGCCGGGCGGCCAGCCCGCCGTCTTCGGCGCCTGGCTCGGTGCGGGGCCGGACAAGCCGACGATCATGATCTACGGCCACTACGACGTGCAGCCGGCGGACCCGATGGAACTCTGGCACTCGCCGCCCTTCGAGCCCACGATCCGCGACGGCCGGATCTACGCGCGCGGCGCATCCGACGTGAAGGGTTCGACCACCATCGCGATCGAGACGGTGGGCGCCTTCCTCGCCGTCGAGGGCGGCTGCCCCGTCAACGTCAAGCTCTTCCTCGAAGGCGAGGAGGAAGTCGGCAGCCCGTCGCTCACGGGGATCATCGAGGCGAACCGGGATCTCCTGAAGGCCGATGCGATGCTCTCGGCCGATGGCGGCGGCGCCGCGGGGAAGGTGCCCGTGCTCAACATCGGCTGCCGCGGCATCTGCGCGCTGCAGTTCAGCCTGCGCACGGCGGCCAAGGATGCGCATTCCGGCAAGGTCGGCGGCGCCATGCGCAACGCGCTGCACGAGATGGCGCGGCTGGTCGCGACGCTGCACGACGAACAGGGCCGCGTGACGGTGGAAGGCTTCGAAGCCGGCGCACCACCCATGACCAACACGCTCCGCGCGGAGACCGCCTCGCTCCCGCTCGACGAGGCCGCCTGGTATGCCGAGTTCGGCGCCGCTCCCTTCGGCGATCCCACCTACACCGTGCGCGAGAACACCACGTTGCGCCCGACGGTCGAGGTGAACGGGATGTGGGGCGGCTACACCGGCGAGGGCGGCAAGACCGTCACGCCGGCCGAGGCCCATGCGAAGCTCACCATGCGGCTGATCCCGGGCCAGGACCCCGCCGCCGCGCAGGCTGCGGTGAAGGCGCATCTGGAACGCCAGGCGGGACCCGGCGTCGCGCTGGCGTTCAGCTACCGTCCCGGCGGCACGCGGGCCTACACGCTGCCGGCGGACCATCCGCTGCGCGCGGCCACGACCGCCGTGCTGCGGCGGGAGAAGGGCGGGGAGCCCGCGGTGGTGCGCCTCGGCGGCACCGTGCCGATCACGACGATCTTCCAGGAGGAACTCGGCATGGACAGCCTGATGTTCGGCCTGGCGAGCCCGGACGAGGACGCCCACGCGCCGAACGAGTTCTTCCGCCTGTCGTCGCTGGAGGAAGGGCTGCGCCTCTGGCCGCTGCTGCTGACGGAACTCGGGACCTTGCCGGCGCAGGCTTTCCGGCGCGGATAGGGCGGGGGCGCCCGCCCTTCCGCCGGGGGCCGTACACCGCTAGGCACGGTTCGCACCGCGCGCGGAATCGAACCTGCGTGCGGCACGCGAGGAGGACCGCGATGCTGCTCCCGGCGACCAACAGCATGCCGACCGTACTCATGGACGACGCGTGATGTTCCAGGACGCGATGTCCTGGCAGTATGACTGGATCATCGGCGTGGCGCTCTCGGTGCTGACGCTGACGCTGCATATCGGCGCGCTGACGGGCATCTACCGGCTGTTCGAAACCCGGCTCGCGCATTTCGAGAAGCGGCAGCGACGCGCCGTCCTGGCCGTGCCCTTCATCTTCTCACCCACGCTCATCCTGATCCTGTCCCTGCATGGCGCCGCCGCCATGTTGTGGGGCGTGATCTACGTCGCGGTGGGCGCGCTGCCCGATGCGCGCAGATCAATGCTCTACTCCTTGAACGCGATGACGAGCTACGGGCATGTCCCCTTTGATCTCGCCCCCGACTGGCAGCTTCTCGGCGCCATCCAGGCTCTCTGCGGCATGCTCTCCTTCGGCATGACCATCGCCTTCCTGGCCGGCGTGTCGCGCCGCATGTGGACCAATGCTCCATTCTGATCTCGCGGCCCGCCGTTGGACGGCCGGCGCCGCGATGTTCTAGAGAGGACGGAGACCATGCCGTCCGAGCCCCTGCCCGCCGACCTTCCTCCCGACCGGGGCACGCCGCGCCGTGGCGCGACCGTCGAGTTCATCGTGCGGGATACCGAGGATGCCATCCGCAGCGGCCGCCTCGCGCTCGGTCAGCGACTGGTCGAGGCCGACCTCATGCGCCAGCTCGGCGTCAGCCGCGGCCCCTTGCGGGAGGCGCTGAACCGGCTCTCCGCCGCCGGCTGGGTGGAGATCGTCCCCAATCGCGGCGCGATGGTCAGGCGTCTCACGCGCAAGGAAGTCGCCGACCGCTTCGCGATCCGCGAGAGGCTGGAAGGCATGGCGGCCGCGCTGACCGCCGCGCGGCTCGGCCAGGGCAAGGACCGGGCGCGCTTCCTCGCCGCCACCCAGGCCGGTACGACGCGCCGCCAGCCCGTCGAGGCCCAGCGCGAGCAGAACTTCGAGTTCCATGGCCTGATCGCCGAGCTCTCCGGCAATCCGCAACTCGCCGACATGATCCGGCGGCTCTGGCTTCCCGCGGTGATGGTGGAGATGCGCCGCTCCCTCGATGCCGGCTTCTGGCGACGCAGCATCGAGGACCATGAGCGCATCGCCGGTGCCATCCTCGCTGCCAGGCCCGACACGGCCGAAAGCGCCATGCGCGAGCATCTGCGCCGGCAATGCGAGGCGATCCTGTCCCTGCCCGCGCGGGTGTTCGGCGAGCCCTGACGCCGCGTCAGAACCCGGTCATTCCGCCATCCGGATAGCCGAACGGGAACGCCATGGGATCGGGCGCGCCGGGCATGAGGCTTGGCGGCACGATCCGCCCGAAGCCCTGGGAGAAGGGCGGCCAGACGCCCCAGGCGCCGACGCCGTTGATGATCGTCAGGCCCGCGCTGCCATGCCAGGCCTCGGCCGCGAAATATTCGTAGTTCTGCACGTTCACCAGGCGCTGTTCCAACGGCTGCGCCTCGTAGCTCCGCATGTCGGGCAGCGGGATGTCGCGGATGCCGAAGGGGAAGGGACCGCCCGTCAGATGGGCGAATTCATGGATCAGGATCATCACGTGCTTCAGCGGCAGCGTGTCGAAGCCCGGCAGCAGGTAGATGCCGTCGGTCATCTCCGGCAGGTTCGTCGTTCCTCCTGGCGTCGGGACCGGCACCATCCGTCCGGTCGGCGAGGCCGGCGTGTCCGATCCGCTGAGTTGCCCGACATAGGCGATGCCCGCGCCGCCGCCCGGCGGCACGACGGCCAGCGAGTAGAGACCTTCCAGCCAGGCACCGAGCGGGGTCGTCGTCGTCCGCCGCGCGATCGCCTGGAAGGCGCGGGCATAGACGGCGTTGATGCGCGAAAGCGCGATGAAGGCCTCGACCGGGCGGCTTTCGTGCAGCCGGAAATGCTTGGCCGCGAAGAGGAAGGCGAGCCGTTCGGGGGAGGCCGGCGACGGTGGCGCCTGGCCCGGGCCGAGCCTGGATGTGTGGATGACGGCGAGCGAGATGATCCGCTGCGCGATGACGATGGCTGTCACGGCGAGCGGCAGGACGATGCGCTGCGCGTATTGCAGCCGCGCCAGCGCCCGCGCCTCGGCTGCCGCGTCGGTGCCGGGCAGCGCCGGCACGCCCCCGCCGCCAGGCGTCGGGCCGAATGCCGCCGGTGCCCCCGCCGTGGTGGTGCCGAGGCCGCGCCCGACGCCATAGCCCACCATGTGGTTCAGCGCCCGCAGCGTCGGGCCCCTGGGGTCGATCCGCCCGTCCTGCACGC
>JAYRQX010000114.1:0-8625 GCA_041910415.1 Acetobacteraceae bacterium
CTCGACCAGGCGGCGACGCGGCTCAGGCTCTCCAACCGCGCGCATGTGCGCACGATGCGCGTCGCGCGCAGCATCGCGGATCTCGGCGCCAGCGCCGCGGTGCAGCGCGCCCATGTCGCCGAGGCGCTGGCCTTCCGCCACCGCATGCCAGGGCGCGCCGCCGCATAGTTTGACCCTGCGCCGGACGGTCGCTAGCACGTCCCGCGATGCCCGAGCCCGCCGCCCTGCCGAGCCGCCGCCTGCCGGCGCGCTACGCGACCATCGTCATGCCGCTGGTGCTCTCCGTCATCATGACCTGCATCATCTCGGGCGTCGCGACCTTCCGCGCGCTCGGCCTGAATGCCGAGGCGCTTGGCATGTGGCCGAGCACCTGGCTGTTCTCCTGGATGGTGGCCTTCCCGGTGCTGCTGCTGGTGCTGCCGATCGTGCGCCGCATCGTGGCCCTGCTGGTGCACCCGCACCACCACTGACCCGGTGACAGCCGCCCCGCTTTCGCGCGATCATCGCGCCAAGGCCGGGTCCGGGGCGCTGCATCCCGCGACCACGAAGACGGGAGACGACGTCGTGTTCGCCACCATTGCCCGCCGGGCGCTCGCCGCCCTCGCCCTTCTGCCGCTGGCCAGGCCCGCGGTCGCGCAGGATTACCCGAACCGTCCCGTCACCCTCATCGCCGGCGCCGCGCCGGGCGGGCCCACCGACATCATCAGCCGCATCGTGGCCGAGGCCATGGCCCGCCACCTCCCGCAGCCCGTGGTGGTCGAGAACAGCGCGCCCGCCCATGTCGGCGCGCAGCGCGTCGCCCAGGCGCGGCCCGATGGCTACACGCTGCTGGTCACCAATGTCGGCATGGCGGCGGGTGCCACGCTGTTCCGGCGGTTGAACTACGACATCGCGACGGCCTTCGCGCCGCTCGGCCTGGTCTCCGACGCCGCGATGACGCTGATGGCGCGGCCGGGCTTCCAGGCGACCGACCTCACCAGCTACATCGCCGCGGTGCGTGCGCAGGGCGAGGCGTTGAACCTCGGCACGGCGGGGCTGGGTTCGGCGGCCAACCTGTGCGGGCTGCTGCTGCAGCAGGCGGCGGGCGCGCGCGTGACCATCGTGGCCTTCCGCGGCACGGCGCCGGCGATCGCGGAGCTGCTGGCGGGGCGCATCGACCTGCTCTGCGACCAGGCGACCAACACCATCCCCTTCCTGCGCGACAACCGGCTGACGGCCTATGGCGTGACGAGCCCGGCGCGGCTGCGCGACCTGCCCAATATTCCGACGGTCGCCGAGGCCGGATACCCGACCATGGGCATGTCCACCTGGCACGGCCTCTACGCGCCCGCCGGCACGCCGCAGGAGGTGCAGGACCGGATCAACGTCGCGCTGCAGGCGGCGATGCTGGATGAGCGGCTGCGCGCGCGCTACGCCGACCTGGTGACGGACCCCGCGACGCCGGAGCGCGCCTCGATCGCCTTCCACCGCCGCTTCCACGCCGAGGAGATCGCGCGCTGGCGGCCGATCATCCAGGCGGCGGGGGCGTACGCGGATTGAGCGAGGGGCATTTGCCCCCACCCCGGCCCTCCCCCGTTCGCTTCGCTCACAGGGGAGGGAGACGCTCCCTCCCCTGCGAAGCGGGGGAGGGCGGCGCAAACGCAAAGCGTTTGCGCGGGGGTGGGGGCAATCGCTGTCAGCGCCCGTAGTACAGCGTCACCGTGTGCGTCGCCTGCGCGAACATCAGCCAGCGCTCGGCCAGCATGCCGAGCAGCCCCGCCAATGCCGCCAGCGTCGCGAACAGGATCGCGATCCCCCCGCCCGCGAGCCAGGCCAGCGCCAGCAGCAGGACCGGCAGCACGAAGCCCGCGAGCAGCGCGATGCGCCTGAGTTGCACCGCATGGCTGCGCGCGATGCGGAAGCCCATCTCGCGCAGCAGGTAGTTGGTCTCGGTGTGCGGGGCTTCGAGCGCGCGCACCTTGCCGATGAAGCCGAGGCCCGTCGCGCTTTCCATGGTCGCGACCGGCGGCGCGGCATCGATGCCCGTCCAGTAGGCGCGCTTCAGGACAATGCCGGCGAGGCCGAGCAGGATGCCAAGCGCGGCCGGCGCCCGCGCCCCGCCCGACAGCGCGGCCAGCACCGCCGCGCCGAGGAAGGCCGCGAAGAGGAGATAACCAGGGACGACGAGGGGATGGTGCCATTCGCGGATGGTTTTCAACGACGCGTAGATCATGCCGGTGCAGGCCACCGTCGCGACCGCGCCGGCGGCCATCGCCACGCCGAGCACCGTCGCGAGCCCTTCGGCGCCCGCCACCATGGCGAGCACATAGAGCCCGCCCGGCACCAGTGTCGCGAAGGCCGCGACGCCTTCGCGCGAGAGCCAGGAGGAGCGCCACTGGCTGAGCGCGCGCCAGGCGCGTTCGGGATGGCCGAGATGCGCGACCGAGGAGAGCAACCCCGCCGTCATCAGCGCGAGGCCGAGGATGGCGATGGCCGCCGCGAGCCGCGTCTCCGCCGGCAGCAGGCCGAGCGGGCGCAGCAGGCCGAGCCAGAAGAGGGTGCCGCAGCCCGCGCCCGACAGCACGGTGAAGACGACGATGGAAAGGGCCGGCTTCATCGCGACAGCACCCGGTCAACCCAGCGCAGCAACGGGTTTTCGATGCGTTCCGGCTCGGGTTCCGCCGGCGGCGGCGGCGCCGCGACCGGCCGGCGGCGCGGCGGCAGGTAGCGGTTCACCGGCTGGTAGCCGAGCTCCGGCATCAGCGCGTAGCCGCCGCGCTCCGCGACGAGCTGCGAGACCGCGCTCGCGGGATCGCCGAGGTCGCCGAAATGGCGCGCCTTGGCGGGGCAGGTCGCGACGCAGGCGGGCACGCGCTGCGCTTCGGGGATGTGCTCGTTGTAGATGCGATCCACGCAGAGCGTGCATTTCTTCATCACGCCCTCATCCTCGTCGAACTCCCGCGCGCCGTAGGGACACGCCCAGGCGCAGAGCTGGCAGCCGATGCACTGGTCGGTGTTGATCAGCACGATGCCGTCCTCGGCGCGCTTGTAGGACGCGCCGGTCGGGCAGACGGTGACGCAGGCGGGCGTCTCGCAATGCAGGCAGGAACGCGGGAAGTGCACGGTGCGCCCTGCCCCGCCATCGCCGGCTTCGTAGGAATGCACGCGGTTGAACCACACGCCTTCGACCTCGGCGCCATAGGGATGCGTGTCGGGCAGCGGCGCCAGGTGCCCGCTGGTGTTCCATTCCTTGCAGTTGGTCGCGCAGGCGTGGCAGCCCACGCAGGTGTCGAGGTCGATGACGAGGCCAAGCTTTTTCGCCGTCGGCGCGCGGTCGGGGAGCGAGGTCATGCGCGGTCTCCGCTCGCGTCGTAGCGCAGGATGTCGGGCGGCGGCGGCAGGTCGGGCGGTGGGGCCAGCGCGTCCGGGTGCGGGGCGGTGATGCCTTCCTCGCCGGGCCTGCATTTGGTGACGCTCACGCGAAGGTCGTACCACGCGGCCTGCCCCGTCACCGGATCGGCATTGGCCAGCCGCGGCCCGGCCTGCGCGGGCAGCCATTCGCTGATGACGTGGTTGAGCAGGAAGCCGCGCTGGCTTTCCGCCGCGTCGGGCGAGAGCATCCAGGCGCCGGCGCGCTTGCCGATGGCGTTCCAGGTCCAGACCGTGTCGGGGTTCACGCCCTCCATCAGCGCGAGCTGCGCCTTGAGGCGCCCGCTGCGGCTTTCCACCCACACCCAGTCGTCATGGGCGAGGCCCATCGCCTCCGCTTTCTCGCGGCTCATGTAGAGCTTGTTGGAGCCGTGGATCTGCCTGAGCCAGGCGTTCATCGAGCCCCAGGAATGATACATCGCCATCGGCCGCTGCGTCACCGCGGAGAGCGGGAATGGCGCGGTGTCGTGCTGCTCCTGCTCGAGCGGCGGATACCAGAAGGGCAGCGGGTCGCAGTATTTCTCGACGCGCGCGCGCAGATGCGCGGGCGGCTGCTTCGCGCCATGGCCCTGCGCGGCGAGGCGGAATTTCTGCAAGGGCTCCGACCAGATCTGCATCACGATCTGGTTGGACTGGCCCTGCATGCCCATGGCCTTGGAGTTCGCGAGATAGGTCGCGTTGGCGTGCTTGAAGTAGCTCTCCTCGGGCGCGAGGTGGTGGCGCCAGAAGCAGCCGTTTTCCACATAGCGTTGCAGCTGGTCCGGGTTCGGCTCGCCGACGCCCTTCTTCGATCCGTCCTCGCCGCGCCAGCCCGCGAGCGGACCCACGCCGGGCGTGCGCTGGTGGTTCGTCAGGTAGTCCGGGTAGTCCTTGAATTTCGGCGTGCCGTCCGGGTTCGTGAAGGCAGGCAGCCCGAGGCGCGCGCCGAGTTCGATCAGCACGTCCTGGAAGGGCCGCACGTCGCGGTCGGGCTTGATGACAGGCTGGCGGATCGCATCGCCCGGGCCGTGGGAGGAACCGATCGGGCGGTCAAGAATAGAAATCGCGTCCCAGCGTTCCAGGTAGGTCGTGTCGGGCAGGATCAGGTCGGCATAGGGGACGGTTTCGGAAAAATAGGCGTCCGAATAGATGACGTGCGGGATGACGTATTCGCCGCTCTCGTCCTTGGCCGTCAGGCAGCGGATGGTCTCCAGCGGATTCATGGCGCTGTTCCAGGCCATGTTCGCCATGAACATGAAGAGCGTGTCGATCCTGTAGGGATCGCCCTTTTCGGCATTGCCGATGACGCTGTGCATCATCCCGTGCAGGCCGAGCGGCGCTTCCCAGGAGAAGCTGTGGTCGATGCGCAGCGGCGTGCCGTCATCCTCGACGAGCAGATCGTCGGGCCCGTGGGTGAACGACAGGATATTTCCCGCGAGCGGCGTGTTGGGCTTGGCGCCCTTGCCGGCCGGCCCGGGCCCCGGCGGGATCGGCCGCGGGAAGGGCGACTTGTAGCGCCAGGAGCCCGGCGTATCGACCGCGCCCAGGATCATCTGCAGCAGATGCAGCGCGCGGCACGTATGAAAGCCGTTGGAATGGGCGGAGATGCCGCGCATCGCGTGGAAGGCGACGGGCCGGCCCACCATCGTCGCGTGCTGGCGGCCCCACACATCCGTCCAGGGAATGTCGAGCGTCAGCGGGTGGTTGAAGGCGATGTCCGCGACCTCGGCCGCGAGCCGCCGGATGCGGTCCGCGCCGACGCCGCAGCGTTCCGCGACCGCTTCCGGCGCATATTCGGCGCCGAGATAGCGTTCGGCCATGCGTTCGAAGACCGGGCGCGCGCGGCGCCCATCGGGCAGCGTGACGGCGCCGACCAGCGCGGGACTCAGGGAAACATCGGCGGCGGGGATGGCGCCGCGCGTGCGGTCCCAGGCGAGCGGCCTGCCCTCGGCATCACGAACAAAAAGCCCGTCATCCGCCCCGCCGGGATTGTCGATCACCAGCCAGGGTGCGTTGGTGTAGCGGATCAGAAATTCGCCATCGACGCGGTCGGTGCGGATGAGCTCATGGATCAGCGCCATGACGAAGAGGCCGTCGGTGCCGGGGCGGATGCCCACCCATTCGTCGGCGACGGCCGAATAGCCCGTGCGCACCGGATTCACCGAGACGATCTTCGATCCACGCCCCTTCAGCGCGGCGAGACCCGTCTTGATCGGGTTGGAATCATGGTCCTCGGCGACGCCGAAGATCATGAGATACTTCGCGTGTTCCCAATCCGGCTCGCCGAACTCCCAGAAGCTGCCGCCGATGGTGTAGAGGCCGCCGGCCGCCATGTTCACCGAGCAGAAGCCGCCATGCGCCGCGAAATTCGGCGTGCCGAACTGCGCGGCCCAGAAGCCGGTCAGCGATTGCGACTGGTCGCGGCCGGTGAAGAAGGCGAGCTTCTTCGGATCCGTCTCCCGCACATGCCTGAGCCAGCCCGTGGCGATCGCCATCGCCTCGTCCCAGCCGATCTCGGCGTATTCGCCGGACCCGCGCGGCCCCACGCGCTTCAGCGGCGCGCGGAGTCGCGCCGGCGCGTATTGCGTCATGATCCCCGCGCTGCCCTTGCCGCAGAGCACGCCCTTGTTCACGGGGTGGTCGGGGTTGCCCTCGATGTAGCGGACGCGGCCGTCCTTCAGGTGCACGCGGATGCCGCAGCGGCAGGCGCACATGTAGCAGGTGGTGGTCTTCACCTCGTCCCCGATGGGGCCGAGGTCGATCCGGTCGGAGTCAGACCCGTCGCGTGGCATGGATGTTTCCTGGAGGCGTCGGGGAAGCTTGCCAGCATGACAGGGGGATGACCAAGCCCCCTCCGCCCCCGGCCCTATTCGGCCAATGAGGCGATCTCGGCGCGGAGCTCCGGGATCCCCGTCCCGTCGCGGCTCGACGTCACCAGGACAAGCGGATGCCCGGCCGCATGGCTGCGGGCCAGTTGCCCGGCCTCGGCGATCCGCTTCGCGAGCGGCGCGGGCTTCACGCCATCGGCCTTGGTCAGCACGATCTGGAAGGCGACCGCGGCGTCGTTCAGCAGCTTCATCGCGGCGCGGTCCACGGGTTTGGTCTCGATCCCGGCATCGAGCAGCAGCAGCACGCGGCGGAGATTGGGGCGGCCGCGGAGATAGTCGAACATCATGCCCTGCCAGTCCGCCTGCAGGTCCTTCGACGCCTTGGCATAGCCGTAGCCGGGCATGTCGACGATCACCAGGCGGTCCGCCAGGTTGAAGAAATTGAGCTGGCGCGTGCGGCCCGGCGTGTTGGAGACGCGCGCCAGCGCCTTCTGGCCCGTCAGCGCGTTCAGCAGCGACGACTTGCCGACATTGGAGCGGCCGCAGAGCGCCACTTCCGGCAGGCCGGGCGGTGGAACCTGGTCGAGCTTCTGCGCGGCGTAGAAGAACTGGCAGGGACGCGCGAAGAGCAGGCGGTCCGCTTCGACCAGCGCAGCGCGCTCGGCGTCGTCCTTGGCTTCGGAAAGGCCGCCGGGGGCCATGGGGTCAACTCCTCAAGAGCGGGGTGCGGGAATTGCCCCCACCCCGGCCCTCCCCCGCTTCGCAGGGGAGGGAGAATCACTTCGGCCCGCGGAGCGGGCCGCGAGCGCGAAGCGCGAACGCGCCCAACCCGCCTGCCGCCGCCAGCGCGCCAGTGCTTGGCGCGAAAGCCAAGGCGGCGGAGCCGCCGCCCGGCGTCTGAGGGCGTAAACTACCCCGCCTTCTTGGTGGCGCGCGCCGCCGCCCGGTCGTGGCGCATGATGTAGTATTGCTGGCCGACCGACAGCGTGTTGTTCCACGCCCAGTAGATGATCAGCCCCGCCGGCATCGACGCCAGCATGAAGGTGAACATCACCGGCATCCAGGCGAAGACCTTGGCCTGCACGGGGTCGGGCGGCTGCGGGTTCAGCTTCTGCTGCACGAACATCGTGACGCCCATGATCAGCGCCCAGGCCGGCATGTGCAGGAAGCTCGACCAGTGCATGGGGTCGAAGGGCAGCAGGCCGAACAGGTTGAACAGGTTCGTCGTGTCGGGGCCGGAGAGGTCGCGCACCCAGCCGTAGAAGGGCTGGTGGCGCATCTCGATCGAGACGAAGAGCACCTTGTAGAGCGCGAAGAAGACCGGCACCTGCAGCAGGATCGGCAGGCAGCCCGAGGCGGGATTCACCTTCTCGCTCCGGTACAGCGCCATCATCTCGGCCTGCGCCTTCTGCGGATCGTCCTTGTACCGCTCCTTGATCTCCGTCATCTTGGGGCCGAGCGTCTTCATCTTGGCCATGGAGTGGTAGGCCTTGTTGGCCAGCGGGAAGAAGGCGATCTTCAGCAGCAGCGTGAAGACCAGGATCGCCAGGCCATAGGGCGCATAGGCGCCGAAGGCCTTGAACTGCTCGGCGATCCAGTGGAGCGCGTAGAAGAACGGCTTGGTCAGGAAGTAGAACCAGCCGAAGTCGATCGCCTTGTCGAAATCCTGGATGTGCAGGTTGTCGCGGTACCAGTCGAGGAGGAAGACCTCCTTGGCGCCGGCGAAGGCGCGCGACCCGAAGCTCTCGACCGCGCCGGGTGCGACGGTCAGCGCGGCGGGGGCGGCGATGTCCACCTGCCAGCGGTCGCCCGCGGGGCCCGGCGCCTCGGAAATCACGCGATAGGCGAAGCGCGCCTGCTGGTCGGGCGCCGCCGGCATGATCGAGGCGAGCCAGTATTTGTCCGTGATCCCCGCCCAGCCGCCGGCACCGTCGCCTTCGAAGGCGATGCCGTTGCGCCGCCCCGCCTCGGTCCGCGCGTTGGAATAGGTGACCTCGTTCAGACGGCCGCCGATCACGCCGGTGAAGCCTTCGTGCAGGATGAAGAAGCCGGCGGTCTCCGGCGTGTAGTCGCGGCGGATGCGCGCCCAGGGCAGCACCAGCACGGGGTCCGTGCCGTTGTTCCGCACGCGCTGCTCGCCCGTCACCATGTAGTTGGCGTCGATCGAGAGCGCGATCTCGAAGACCTGGCCCTGGCCGTTGTCCCAGCTGAGCGTGACGGGGCTGTCGGGGCCGAAGGTCCGCGCGCTCGCGGTCCAGTCGGTCTCGGTGTCGGGCACGCGGGTGCGGCCATCGGCCGCCGTCCAGCCCCACTGGACGAAATAGGGATGCGCGTTGTCGCGCGGCGCCAGCAGCCGGACCAGGGGCGAGTTCGGCTGCACCGTCTCCCGGTAGTCCGAGAGCACGATGTC
>JAYRQX010000115.1:0-2043 GCA_041910415.1 Acetobacteraceae bacterium
CAGCCGGTGCGGGACAGCACCTCCGCCGACGAGAGCGTCGCCATCGAGCCGTCGAGGCCCTGGCGATGGAACCACCAGGCGCGGAGGAGGGCGGGGTCCATGAGGCTCCAGGGGCGGAGGGTGGGGCCCCGGTGACGGGGCAGGTTCGCGATTCGGCGTTAATCGCGCGCCGCGCCGGCCCCCCGGTCGGCGCTCCCCGCCGTGAGGCGGCAACTCCTGGAGGCGAGATGAACCCCGACGGAACGGAGCGGCTGGCGAAGGTGCCCCAGCCATAGGGCGTGCGGTCGGTGTCGCCATGGATGATGCGCACGGCGTGCACATCCACGCCGAGCCGGTCGGCGATGATCTGCGCGAGCGCGGTGCGCAGCCCCTGGCCGTGCGGGGAGGCGCCGATGCGCGCCTCCACCTCGCCCGTCGGCGTCATGGCGATGTCCACCACCTCATAGCCCGGCACGACGCCCATGCCGCGCGCGGCGAAGGCGGGCGTGCCGTAGCCCGTGCGCTCGTTGAAGACCGAGAGGCCGAGGCCGAGCAGGCGGCCTTCCGCGCGCGCGGCCGCCTGGCGCGCGCGGAAGGCGGGGATGTCGAGCCGATGCACGGCCTCCTCCATCGTCCGCACGTAGGAGGCTTCGTCGAGCACCATGCCCATCGGCGTGCGATGCGGAAAGCTGTCCACGAGGTTGCGGCGGCGGATCGCGACCGGGTCGAGCCCGAGCGCCGCCGCCGCGCGGTCCATCAGGCGTTCGAGACCGAAGGTGATGGCCGGGCGCGAGACGCCGCGATAGGCCGCCATCGGGCAGGTGTTGGTCAGCACGCCGCGCGCACGCGCCGCATAGGCGGGCACCTTGTAGGGCCCGGGATACTCCGCGAAGGCCATCAGCGGCTCCATCGCGGCGGTGGACGGGTAGGTGGAGAAGGCGCCGACATTGGCCAGCACCTCCACATCGAGCCCGCGCAGCGTGCCATCGGCGTCGAAGGCACCGCGGACGACGTGCTGCTGGTCGCGGCTGTGCGCGGCGGCGATCAGGTTCTCGTTGCGGTCCTCGACCCAGGCGAAGACGCCGCGATGCTTCCGCGCGAGCCAGACCAGGACGGGGTATTCCGGAAACAGCGGCATCTTCTGGCCGAAGGCGCCGCCGACATCGGGGGCCACGACCTGCAGGTCGGCCTCGGGCATGCCGAGCACCTCCGCAATGCCGGTGCGCAGCATGTGCGGCATCTGCACGGATGCGGACAGCCGCACGCGCCCGGTCGCGCGGTCGTATGCCGCCACACCGCCGCGGCCTTCCATGGGCATCGCGTTCTGGCGGCGGGAGCGAAAGGAAAACGCCACGATGCGATGCGCGCCGGCGAAGGCCGCCTCGATCTCCGGCATGCGGACGATGCCTTCGGCGATGATGTTGCCGGGCGCCACCTCATGCAGCAACGACGCGCCGGGCGCGAGCGCGTCGTCCAGCGTGACGATGGCCTGGTCCGGGTCGATCTCGACCATCACCTGTTCGGCGAGATCCTCCGCTTCCTCCGGCGTCGCGGCGACGACGGCCGCGATCGGCTGGCCGACGAAGTGCACGCGATCCCGCGGCAGCACGGGCTGTTCCACCGCACGGTAGTCGAAGCGGCTGAGCGTGGGTCTGATGGTCTTCACGCCGGCAAGATCGGCCCCCGTCACCAGCAGCGCGCCCGGCGGCGCCGTGATCGCCACGAGGCGCCCGCTCGCGAAGGGGCTGCGCACGAACCGCACGGCGCGGGCGCCGATGGCGATGTCGGGGACATAGCGCCCCTCGCCGCGCAGCAGCGCGGGGTCCTCCAGGCGCGGCAGGCGGCGGCCGACCCAGGTCACGTCGAAAACGCCTCCGCCAGCGCGCGGCGCACCATGGCGCGCACGAGGTCGCGGCGATATGCCGCATCGGCGTGGATGTCGTCCTGCGGTTTGCAGCTGGCTGCGGCGGCGTGCGCGGCCGCTTCCGTCAGCGCGGCATCGGGCGCCTGGCCAAGCAGCAGCCCCGCCGCGTCTTCCGCCAGGACCGGCGTGCCGCCGATGCC
>JAYRQX010000116.1:0-2531 GCA_041910415.1 Acetobacteraceae bacterium
ATCCTCCGCGGCGGCTTCGGGCAGCACAGCCGTCGCCAGCCCGATCTCCCGCGCCGCCCCGGCTGCGACCGGCGCACCGGCCAGCAGCAGGCGTCGCGCCACGCCATCGCCCACCAGCCCGGCCAGCCGGCCCGTGCCCAGCACCAGGCCGAAGGCCGGGCCGGGAAAGGCGAAGCTCGATCCCTCCAGCGCCACGCGGTGATCGCAGACGGCGAACAGATCGGCCCCCGCGCCGAAGACCCGCCCGCCGGCGATCGCCATGGTGCTCACCGGCAGGCCGTGGATCTTCTGCAGCAGCAGCTCGATCCGGATGATGCGCAGCGCCAGTTCGCCATCCGCGATCGCGTCGAGGTCCGCGAGGTCGAGCCCCGTACAGAAATTGCGCCCGGCGCCGCGGAACACCAGCAGCCGCGCGCCCTCGGCCAGCGCCGCATCCAGGGCGGCGTCCAGCGCCTCCACCATCGCGGCGCCGAGCGCATTGCCGCGATCGGGCCGTTCCAGGCGGATCGTCGCCACCACGCCGTCGCGCTGCATGGATACGGGTGCCGTGCTGGATTCCATGGCTGTGTCCTTCGGAGTGCTGCGCGCGGACATAACGCGCCGCCGGCCCCGCGCAAACGGGCACCCTTGTATGGCCCCCCACACCGCGGGCAGGGTGCGCGCGAACGCCGCACCGGAGACAATCCATGACCACGCGCCGCCCGCTCCTCGCCGGAGCTCTCGCCGCGCTCACCACGCCGCGCCTCGCCGCGGCCCAGGCCGGATGGCCCACCGAACGCCCGATCGAGGTCATCGTCCCCTTCCCGCCCGGCGGCGGCATGGACATCATGGCGCGCAGCGTCGCGCCCTTCCTGCAGCAGCGCCTGCCGGGCTCGCGCTTCGTCATTTCCAACCGCGGCGGCGCCGGTGGGCAGATCGGCAACGAGGCGACCGCCAATGCCACGCCGGATGGCTACACCATCGGCGCCGTCGGCATGCCGGGCTTCGTCTCCATCCCCATCGAGCGCACGGTCCGCTACCGGCCCGAAGCCATGACGCTGCTCGCCAATGTCGTGGACGATCCCTGCGCGCTCTTCGTGCGCACCGAAAACCCCTGGCGGACGCTCGCCGACATGATCGCCGCCGCGCGCGCTGCGCCCGACACCGTCACCTACGGCACCACCGGCATCGGCAGCGACGACCACCTGACGATGCTGGCCTTCGAGGGCGCGACGGGCACGCAGTTCACGCATGTCCCGTTCACGGGCATGACGCAGCTCTTCCCGCAACTCCTCGCCGGCAGCATCGCGCTCGGCGCCATGAATGTCAGCGAAGCGCTGCCCTTGGTCCGCGAAGGCAAGCTGCGCGGCATCGGCCAGGCCGGCGCGCGGCGCTGGGGGCAGATGTCCGATGTGCCGACCTATCGCGAGCAGGGCGTGGACGTCGTGGGCAGCGCGTCCCGCGGCTTCGCCGCACCCGGCAACCTGCCGCCCGCCATCCGCGAACGCCTGGAAGCGGCCTTCGCCGCCGTGCTCGTCGACCCCGTCTTCGCGCAGGAAGCCGAGCGCCTCGGCATGCCGCTGCTACCCGTGGTCGGTGCCGAGTATCGCGCCCTGGTGCTGCGGACGGAGGCCGAGTACCGCGCGCTCTGGCAGCGCCGCCCCTGGCGCGACCAATAGGCTTGTAACCGCATCGGCCCGCGGGCAGGCTGCACGTCAAGAAACCCGTCCGGGAGGACACGCCCATGATCACCCGCCGCCAGATCGGCGCCGGCGCCCTTGTCGCGTTGGCCGCGCCGTCCATCACCTCCGCCCAGTCAGGCTGGCCGAACGAGCGCCCGATCGAGGTCATCGTCCCCTACCCGCCCGGCGGCGGCGTCGATTCCATGGCGCGCTTCGTCACCCAGCACGTGACCGCCCACCTGCCCGGCGCGCGCTTCGTCATCATCAACCGCGCGGGCGCCGGCGGGCAGCTGGGCTGGGAAGCGGCGCAGACGGCTGCGCCCGATGGCTATACCCTGGCCGCGACATCCGTCCCCGCCCTGCTCACCTATCCGATCGAGCGGCAGACGCGCTACCAGGCGCTGCGCTTCACCTTCATCGCCAACGTGGTGGACGATCCGGGCGGCATCTTTGTCAGCCCGAACTCGCCGCTGAGGAGCCTGGCGGATCTCGTCGCCGCGGCCCGTGCGCGGCCGGGCACTCTCTCCTATGGCAGCACGGGCATCGGCTCCGACGACCACCTGCTGATGATCGCCTTCGAGGAACTGGCGCAGCTCCGCCCGCTCAACCACGTTCCCTTCAACGGCATGGCGCCGGAGGCCACCGCGCTGCTCGGCGGGCATATCGATGTCGGCGTGTTCAACATGAGCGAAGGCCTGGCGCTTCTCCGCGACAACCGCATCCGCTGCCTCGGCCAGGCCGCGGCGTCGCGCTGGAGCGAGACGCCCGATGTGCCGACCTTCAGGGAACAGAATTTCGACCTGGTCAGCGGCGCCACGCGCGGCATCGTGGCACCGCCCGGCCTGCCCGCGCCGATCGCCGGGCGGCTGG
>JAYRQX010000117.1:0-3697 GCA_041910415.1 Acetobacteraceae bacterium
AATCGCGCATGATCACCGGAGCGACGCTGCCCGCCGATGGCGGGCGGTCGGCCTACTGACATGGCCTGCCTCGTCCGCCGCGCCGCGTTGGTGCTTCCCCTGCCCCTGCTGGCGCGTCCCGCTTCGGCGCAGCAGGACTGGCCCGCGCGCCCCGTCCGTATCGTCGCCCCAGCGCCCGCGGGCGGCGCGAGCGATATCTATGCACGGCTCTGCGCGCAGAAGATGAGCGAGATGACCGGGCGGCCCTTCGTCGTCGAGAACCGTGCCGGCGCCGCGGGCCGGATCGGCGTGGAATACGCGGCGCGCGCGGTGCCCGACGGCTACACCCTGCTCCTCGGATCCTCCGCGATCGCGCTGGCGAAGACCCTGTACAGAAATCTCGGCTTCGATCCCGTCGCGGATTTCGCGCCCGTTGCCCTGCTGACGCTGACCCAGCAGATGATGGTCGTGCCGGCAACGCTTCCTGTCGCGAACTTGGGGGCGTTCATCGACTATGCCAAGGCGCGTCCGGGGCAGTTGGCCTATGCTTCCTCGGGCGTCGGCAACCCGCCCCAGTTGGCTGCTGCCTTGCTCTGCGCCATGGCCGGGCTGGACATGACGCATGTACCCTATGCCGGCGATACCCCGGCGCTCGTCGATATCATCGCCGGCCGCGTGGCGCTTTACTTTGGCAGTGTCGCCCCAGCACTGCCGCACAGGGAAGCCGGACGTGTCAAAGCCCTTGCCGTGTCCGGCCCGACGCGCGCCCGCGCAGCGCCGGACGTGCCGACGGTGGCCGAGGCAGGCCTGCCCGGCTTCAACGTCTCGGGCTGGTTCGGCCTCCTCGCGCCGCGCGGCACGCCGCAGCCGATCGTTCAGCAGCTCAACGCCATGATGCAGCGCATCGTCGCCATGCCCGATGTGCTGGAGCTTCTGGTCCGCGGTGGATCGGACCCGGCGGATGCGTCCGTTGGCGCCATGGAACGTGCGCTTGAGAATTCGCTCGCCCTGTTCGCGCATGCGGTGCGGGTCGCCGGCATCAGCGCCGAGTAGCAGGTCGCCTCAGCGCGTCTTGCCGATGTTCCAGTAGACGGTCGTCGGCACCGGGAAGACGCCCGTCACGTTCCGCCGCCAGGCCGCCGACTGCACGTAGTAGCCGAGCGGCACATAGGGCAGCGACTGGAAGGCCTGTTCCTGGATCTGCCGCGCCAGCGCCTGTTGCGCCGCCAGGTCCGGCGCCTCGAACCAGCCAGTCCGCAGCGTCTCGAGCCGTGGATCGGTAGGCCAGCCGAACCAGGCTGCCGCGCCATTGGCGCGTAGCATGGTGTTCACCGCGGGGCTCAGGATATCCGCACTGTTCCAGAGCGTGTGGAAGAGGCTCCACCCGCCGCGCTCCACCGGCTCACGGCTGTTGCGCCGGCGCAGCATCGTGCCCCAGTCCGAGGCGACGTAGTCGAGGTTCACGCCCATGCGCCGCAGCAGGTCGGCCGTCACCTCGCTGACCGCGGTGATCGGCGCGTTGTCGGTCGCGACGATCATCACGACCTTCTCGTTCGCATAGCCCGCGGCCTGCAGCGCGGCGCGGGCGCGCTCCACGCTCTTCGTCTTCAGCACCGCATTGCCGGCATCATTGGACATGGGCGCGCCGCAGGAGAAGACGCCCAGGCATTCGCTCCAGGCGCCGGGCTCTCCACCGGCCACGGCCTGCATGTACTGCGACTGGTCCACCGCCATGGCGATGGCCTGGCGGATCGCGGGGTTGTTGAAGGGTGGATGCAGGTGGTTGAAGCGCAGCATGGCATGGGTGCCGGTGCGGTCGCGTGGCTCCACCACGATGTTGCGGTCACGGCGCAGCCGCGGCAGCAGATCGTGGATCGGCTGGTCCCAGTAATCCTGCTCGCCCGCGAGCAGCGCCGCGGCAGCGGTGGCGGGGTCGGGGATGACGGTCCATTCGACGCGATCGACCCGCGGCACGCGCCCGCCTGCGATGCTGCTCACCGGCTCGCTGCGTGGCACATAGCCTTCATGGCGCGCATAGGCGGACCGGGCGCCGGCGACCCATTCGTCGCGCAGGAAGCGGAAGGGGCCGCTGCCGGTGGTGTCGGTGATCTGTGTGCGCGGATCGGTCTGCGCCACGCGTTCCGGCATGATGAAGCATTGCGAGGAGTTGGACTTGCCGAGCGCGGCGGCGACCATCGGGAAGGGATGCTTGAGCCGGAACCGGAAGCGCCGGTCGTCCACCACCTCCAGCGTGTCGGTCACCGAAGCCAGCACCTGGCCGAAGACATCGACTGCCCACCAGCGCCGGATGGAGGCGACGCAATCCGCGCTGCGCACCGGCTCGCCATCATGGAAGCGGAGCTGATCGCGCAGTGTGAAGGTCCAGCTGCGGCCGTCGCCGGAAATCTCCCAGCCTTCGGCCATCTGCGGACGCGGCACGAATTGCGCGTCCACGGCGGCGATCTGGTCGTAGATCAGGTAGCCGTGATTCTTCGTGGCCGGGGCGGTGGTCCAGATCGGATCAAGGCTGGTGAGGTTCGCGGCTGGAATCACGCGCAGCACCGTCGCGGCATTCTGCGCGAAGGCGGGACGGGCGAGTGGGGCGGCGGCGCCGGCAGCAAGGAGGGAACGGCGATGCATGGGAGGTCTCCGGCGATTCAACGGATGGGGGGAGCAGGGCGATCGGGGCGACAGGCCCCGGGACATGGCTCTCCGATCCGATCGGGGACATCGTCGTCGCACGTCATCATCCGGCCTCCTTCGGGTCTTTCGCCCGCTCCTTGTTTCCTTCCGCGATCCGCCCGCCTTCAGGGTGCGAGAGGGATTCCAAGCTTCTCCTCGACCTCCGGGAAGACCGAGGGATCGCGCGCGCCGGCGCCCACGGGATAGCGGCGCTGCGGCCCCGAGACGATGGCGACGTCGCGTCCCACCGGCATCTCGTTGATCGCGATCGGCGCGCCGGTCGCGGGGTCGAAGGATCCCATCATGTCGGGGAAGGTGCAGACGCGCGCGCCGTTGCGTTCGGCGGCCATGTACTCGTTGTAGACATGCAGCGTGACCGTGCCGCCATCGCCGCGGATCACCACCCGGCCAAGATCGAAGCCGCCTTCGTAGCGCACGTCGTTGCTCTCGACGCGACCGACGACCAGCACCTCGCCGGAGAGGAAGGCAGCTGCCGCTTCGACGCGTGCGATGCCCTCGGGCTTGTCGAGCATGGCGTGGCCCAGGCCGATGGCGAAGCTCATCGCGCCGGGCGCGCCGCCCTGCCGCACGAAGCCGGCCGCGAAGGGCCCGCGCGTCGCATAGATGCTGCCGCCATTCTGGATCGACGCCGCGCGCATGATGGTCGAGGTCTTGGACATGCTGCCCGTGACGACGATCTCCACGCGATCATCCGGCGCGCCGCCGCAGCCCGCCTGCGTCACCGCGACATGCGGCTGGGACGCGAGCCCCATGCCGCCCATCTTCACCGTCGGGTGGCCGCGCCCGTTCGTCGCCGCATCCACCAGCGGGATGCCGAGGACGGCGGCCTGCATCCAGGCCATCAGCCCCGGCACATGCCCCGGCATGACGCCCGCGGGCTTCGTCCCGCCGGTCGCCGCGATCAGCATCTCCGCCGACTGCACGCTGTCGCGCATGGACGTCACGGCCTTCGCGTAGCCGGGCGCACCGACGCCTGTCGCGACGATGATGCCGGCATCGTCCGCCAACTCATCCA
>JAYRQX010000118.1:0-4700 GCA_041910415.1 Acetobacteraceae bacterium
CGATGCACCGGCGGCCGACCACGCGCCCTATCCGCTGTATGAAGTGAAGGCGCGCGGAAAGGCCTTCGTGGACATCCAGGACGATGTCACCGCCGACGACATGCGCCTCGCCCATCGCGAAGGCTATTCGCATATCGAACTCGCCAAGCGCTACACGACGCATTCCATGGGCACGGACCAGGGCAAGACCGGCGGCCTGGTCGGTGCCGCCGTGCTGGCCGAAGCCCGGGGCGAGCCACTCGCGACCGTGGGCCTGCCGCGCTTCCGTCCCTACACGGCGCCCGTCACCTGGGGCGCGATCGCGGGGGGCGAGACGGGGCGGCATTTCCAGCCCGTGCGCCGCACCGCGCTGCACGCCTGGCACGAACGGAACGGCGCCGTGTGGATGGATGCCGGCCTCTGGAAGCGCCCGGGCTACTATCCGAAGCCCGGGGATGCCGACGCCTGGGCCAGCGTGATCCGCGAAGCCAGGGCCGTGCGCGAGCGCGTCGGTCTCTGCGATGTCTCGACGCTGGGAAAGATCGCGGTGGAAGGGCCGGATGCGGCGATCTTCCTCGACCGCGTCTATGCCAACACCTTCTCGACGCTGGCGGCCGGGCGCGCGCGCTACGGGCTGATGCTGCGCGAGGACGGGATCCTCTTCGACGACGGCACGACGACGCGGCTCGGGCCCAACAGATTCTACATGACGACCACGACGGCCCAGGCCGGGCCGGTCATGGCGCATCTGGAGTTCCATCTGCAGACCGTGTGGCCGGAGCTCAACGTCAACCTCGCCAGCATCACCGACCAATGGGCGGCGATGTCCCTGGCGGGGCCGCAGGCGCGGCGCGTGCTGGAGCAGGTGGTCGAAGGGCTCGATGTCTCGAACGAGGCCTTCCCCTTCATGGCCGTCGGCGACTGCACCGTGGCCGGCGTGCCGGCGCGGGTCTTCCGGATCTCCTTCTCGGGCGAGCGCGCCTATGAGATCGCCTGCCCGGCGGGCCATGCCGAACGCGTGTGGAGCGCGGCGATGGAAGCCGGCAGGCCGCATGGCATCGAGCCCTATGGCGTCGAGGCGCTGGGGCTGCTGCGGATCGAGAAGGGCCATGTCGCGGGACCGGAGCTGAACGGCCACACCACCGCCGGGGATGTCGGCCTGGGCAGGATGCTGAAGAAGCGCGGCGACTTCATCGGGCGCGTGCTCGCGCAGCGGCCCGGGCTCGTCGATCCGCAGCGGCCGCGCCTGGTCGGGCTGCGCGCTGTGGAGCCCACGCGCCAGATCCGCGCCGGCGCGCACCTGATCGAGGCGGCGGGCGGCACGAGCCTCGGCTGGGTCAGCAGCGCGACGCGCGCCGTCGTCGATCCCGGCTGGATCGGCCTCGGGCTTCTGCGGGACGGCGAAGCGCGCATCGGCACCACCATGATCGCGACCAGCCCGATCACCGGCGACGACGTGGCCGTGAAGGTCCTGAGCCCGCACATGTACGATCCGGAGAACGAGCGTGTCCGAGGCTGAGCCCGTCCATCCGCTCGCCGGTGTCGCCGTGCCGGGCCGCCATGGCGCCCCCGGGGATGCGCCCATCCGTCTTTCCCTGCCGCGGCGCGAGATCGTGCAGGTGCAGATCCTGCGCGGCCATTCGGCGCTGGGCGCGCAGGTGATGCGCGAGAGCTTCGGCATCGACCTTCCGGAGCCCGGCCTCAGCGCCGCGGGTGACGGTGCGACGGCGCTCTGGACCCAGCCCGGCGGCTGGTTCGTGACCGCGCCCTGGATCGGCGAGGGCGTGCTCGCCGGTGCGATCGCCGCGGCGCTGGAAGGCCATGCGACGGTGATCGACCAGAGCCACGGCCGCACGACGATCGGCATCGAGGGTGCCAAGGCACGGGCCGTGCTGGCGAAGGGCTGCCGCCTGGACCTGCATCCGAGCGTCTTCGGGCCGGGGCGCGTGGCGTCGACCGTCATCGCGCAGGTGAACTGCCTGATCCACCAGGTCGACGCAACGCCGCGCCTGGAGATGACGGTCTTCTCGACGCTGGCCGAGCCGTTCTTCCACTGGCTCACGGACAGCGCGGCGGAGTTCGGCTACGAGGTTGCCTGAGTTCCGCGCGGCGTTGCGTGCGCTTCGGCCTGCATGGCATGCTTCCCGTGTCGGGTGAGGCGGCCGTGGCGGGAGATGCACTGGCATTGCCGAAGGAAAGGATGGACGCGCCGCTTCTGGCCGTACGCGACCTGACGCTGCACATCCCGGTCCCGCCCCATGTGTTGCGTGCGGTGGATGGCGTCTCCTTCGAATTGCGGCGCGGCGAGACGCTCGGCCTGGTCGGCGAGAGCGGCAGCGGCAAGTCGCTGACGGCGCTGACGCTGATGCGCCTGCTGGAACCGCCGCTGGACCACCTGCCGCGCGGCGAGGTCTTCCTTGACGACCAGGACCTGATGACGCGGCCCGAGGACGCCATGGCCGATCTGCGCGGGCGCGTGATCTCCATGGTGTTCCAGGAACCCATGACCTCGGTGAACCCCGTGATGTCCGTGGGGCGGCAGATCGCGGAACCCGCGCAGCGCCATCTCGGGATGTCGCGGGCCGCGGCCATGGCGCACGCAGAGCAGATGCTGGCGCATGTCGGCATTCCCGAACCCGCCCGCGTGGCGCGCAGCTTTCCGCACCAGCTTTCGGGCGGCATGCGGCAGCGCGCGATGATCGCGATCGCGCTCGCCTGCCGCCCCGCGCTGCTGGTGGCAGATGAGCCGACGACGGCGCTGGATGTCACCGTGCAGGCGCAGATCCTGGACCTGCTGTCGGCGCTGCAGGAGGAGATGGGCACGGCCATCCTGCTCATCACCCACGACCTCGCGGTGATCGCGGAGACGGCGCACCGCGTCGCGGTGATGTATGCCGGACGCATCGTGGAAACCGGGCCGGTCGCGGCGATCTTCGCTGCGCCGATGCATCCCTATGCACGCGGCCTGCTGGCCAGCATTCCGCTGATCGCGCGCGATCGCGCGGCACGGCTGCAGGAAATCGCCGGCATGGTGCCGGGGCCCGCGCAGCGTCCGGCGGGCTGCGCCTTCGCGCCGCGCTGCGCGCGCGCGGATGATCACTGCTTCGCGGTCGCGCCCGCGCTGGAACCGCGTGGCGCGGACCACGACGTCGCCTGCTGGCATCCGCATGATGGCTGAAGCGGCGCCGCTGCTCGAAGTCTCGGGCCTCAAGGTGCATTTCCCGATCCGCGGCGGGATGCTGCGCCGGCGGACCGGCACGGTGCGCGCGGTGGATGGCGTGGACCTGCGCGTGGAGCGCGGCGAGACGCTCGCGCTGGTGGGCGAGAGCGGCTGCGGCAAGACGACGACCGGCAAGACCATCCTGCGCCTGATCGAGCCGACCGAAGGCGCGATCCGCTTCGGCGGGCAGGACATCGCGGGGTTGTCGCAATCGGCGCTCGCACCGTACCGGCGGCGGATGCAGATCGTCTTCCAGGATCCCTATGCCTCGCTCAACCCGCGCATGACGGTGGCGGGCATCCTCTCTGCGCCCTTCGACATCCATGGCATCGGCGATCGCAGCGACCGCACGGACCGCATCGCGGCGCTGCTGCAACTGGTCGGGCTGCCGGTGGAAGCCGCACGACGCTATCCGCACGAGTTCAGCGGCGGGCAGCGCCAGCGCATCGGCATCGCGCGCGCGCTGGCGCTGGAGCCCGAGCTGATCGTGGGCGACGAGCCGGTCAGCGCGCTCGATGTCTCCATCCAGGCGCAGATCATCAACCTGATGCGCGACATCCAGGCGCGCATGGGGCTGTCCTACATCCTCATCTCGCACAACCTGGCGGTGGTGAATCACATCGCAGACCGCGTCGCGGTCATGTATCTCGGCCATATCGTCGAGACGGCGCCGCGCGAGCAGCTTTTCTTCGACGCGCGGCATCCCTACACCCAGGCGCTGCTCTCCGCGGTGCCGGAGCCCGTGCCGGGTGCGAGGCGGCGGCGCCGGGTGTTGCAGGGCGACGTGCCGAGCCCGGCGAAGCCACCTTCGGGCTGCGTCTTCCATCCACGCTGCCCGGTCGCGATTTCGGCGTGCAGGTCGGACGCACCCGCGCCGCGCGCCGTCTCGGCCGGGCACAGCGTCGCCTGCCACCTGGTGGCGCCATGATCGGCTACGTCCTGCGCCGCCTGCTGCAGGCGATCCCGCTGTTGATCGGCGTGTCTCTCATCGGCTTCGGGCTGATGCATCTGGCGCCCGGCGGGCCGCTCGCGGTCTATACGCTCAACCCGACGATCCAGGCGCAGGATATCGAGCGCATCCGCGTGATCTTCGGCCTCGATCAGCCCGTGCACATCCAGTACTGGCGCTGGGCCTCCGGCATCTTCACGGGGAATTGGGGCTTTACGTTCTTTGGCGGCCGGCCGGTGCTGGAAGTGATCCTGGAGCGGCTCCCTGCGACGATGCTGCTGATGGGCAGCGCGCTCTCCGTCGCGATCATCCTGGGCCTCTCCATCGGCCTGCTGGGCGCGGTGAAGCGCTACTCCGTCTTCGACATGCTGGCGACGACCGGCGCGCTGTTTGCCCTCTCCTTCCCGACCTTCTGGTTCGGGCTGATGGCGATTTTCCTGTTCGCCATCCACCTGCAATGGCTGCCCTCCGGCGGCATGTGGGAGCTGGGCGACGAGGGCAACATCCTCTCGCTGCTGCGGCACCTGGTGCTGCCGACGCTGGTGCTCGCGC
>JAYRQX010000119.1:0-5933 GCA_041910415.1 Acetobacteraceae bacterium
CGCCGAGGGAGAGCAGCCCGACGCCGTATTTGCCCGCCGCCAGCACGCCGGCGGGGGAGGTCGCGGAGGCCACGGCAATCGGAAAGCGCGGATGCGTGTAGGGCGCCAGGTGCAGCCGCGCCTCGCGCAGCGTGAACCAGTCGGTCTGCAGCGTGACCGGCTCCTCGCAGGCGAGCAGCTTCATGATGGCGCCGAGCGACTGGTCCATCATCTCGCGCTGCTTCTCGGCCTCGATTCCCATCATGTAGGCGTCGGAGACCAGCGCGCCGGGGCCGCAGCCCAGCATGACGCGGCCGCGCGTCATGTGGTCGAGCTGCACGAAGCGCTGCGCGACCAGCAGCGGATGATGATAGGGCAGCGAGGTCACGCCCGAGCCGAGCATGATGTGCTTCGTTCGTTCCGCCGCCGCGGCGATGAAGATTTCCGGGGACGCGATCGTCTCCCAGCCGGCGGAGTGGTGCTCGCCGATCCAGGCCTCGTCATAGCCGAGGCTGTCGAGCCAGGAGACGAGTTCGAGGTCGCGCGCGATGGCGAGCGTCGGGTTGTCGCCCGCGCGGTGGAAGGGGGCGAGGAAGATGCCGAATTTCAGCCCGCCATGCGCCATGGTGCGTCTCTCTCCCTCTCATGTGTTCGGATCAGTTGGCCGGCGGGTCGATCGCCGGGAAGATCGCGCCGCCATAGCCGGCCTCGGCCGGGATGCGGATGAAGCGGCCCTCCTCGGTCTTGAAGAAGACCGGCATGACGGTGACGACCGGTTCGCGCCGCGCGGCGTCCATCGCCTCGGCGACCGTCGCGTAGCGGCAGAGGCGTTCCAGGTTCAGGCGCGTGGCGAAGACCAGCGTCATGCGGCCGGCATTCGTCTCCTCGATCACCTTGGCGGGGCGGATCCAGTGGGACTCCACGGCTTCGCGCCCGTCATGCACGGCAAGCTGGTCGGCCGGCGCCGCGCAGGCGAAGAAGTGCGTGTCGAAACGCTTGGGGCGGCCTTCCGGCGTGATCCAGTGGGCGAAATGCACCATGCGGTCGAGCGCGGGGACGAGCCTCTCCTCCTCCAGCACCGCCGCGAATCCGCGGGCGCCGGCATTGAGCTCCGCGCGATGCGCATCCTCCACCGCCTTCATGCGCTGGCCGCCGATCAGCGGGCCGCCGGCGCGTTCCGTCGCGAGAAGCACGCCGCATTCCTCGAAGGCTTCGCGCACGGCGGCGACGCGGAAGACATCGGTCGGCTCGGCGGAATGCCCGGCCGCGATGTCGCGGTCGGCGTCCTCCACGCGTCCGCCCGGGAAGACGGCGGCACCGGAGGCGAAATCGATCGCGTGGTGGCGGACGACCATGAAGACTTCGAGACCCTCCGCGCCATCGCGCAGGAGAAGGACGGTCGCGGCGGGCCGCGCCGCGACATTCTGCTTGGATGTATCGCTCATGGGGCGAAAGGTCCGTCGCGGCGCGGGGCTTGTCAAACCGCGCCGGCGTTGACGGGGATGGCCGGGCTCAGCACCCTTGGCGACCAGGAGGATGTCGGATGGATCAGCTCGCGCAATGGGCGCGCCAGGTGCCGGACCGGGTCGCCGCGCATTTCCCTGATCTCGGTACCTCCATCCGCTTCGATGCGCTGGATGCCCGCGCGAACCGCGCCGCGCAGTGGCTGATCGCGCTGGGGCTGCAGCCTGGCGACGGCATCGCGCTCATGCTCGACAACCGGCCGGAGTTCCTGGAACTCGCCTTCGCCTGCCGGCGCGCGGGGCTCTACTACACGCCGCTCTCCATCCATCTGCGGCCGCACGAGGTCGCGCATGTGCTGGCCGATTCCGGGGCGAAGCTGCTGGTCGCCTCCCCCGTGCTGGAGGGGCTGGCCGCCGCACTGGTGCAGGAAGGCGCGATCGGCGATCGCATCCGCGTCGCCACCGGCGAGGGGCTGCCGGGCTACGAGAGATACGAGGCGGGGCTGGCACGCTTCCCGGAACCGGCGCCGCTGCCGGAACGGCCGGTGGGGCGGGAGTTCCTGTATTCCTCGGGCACGACCGGGCTGCCGAAGGGCATCCGGCGCGCGCTGGTGCCCCATGCAAACAGGCAGGCGCCCGAATGGGACATGACCTGGAAGACGCTCTATGGCTTCGCGCCGGGCATGGTCTATCTCTCGCCCGCGCCGCTCTACCACGCCGCGCCGCACACCTATGTCCGCCGCACCATCAGCGAAGGCGGCACCGCGGTGATCATGGGGAAGTTCGAACCCGAAAAGGCGCTGGCATGCATCGAACGATACCGCGTCACGCACAGCCAGTGGGTGCCGACGATGTTCGTGCGCCTGCTGGCGCTGCCCGCGGAGGTGCGGGCGCGCCATGATCTCTCGTCGCACCGCATGGCCTTCCACGCCGCGGCCCCCTGCCCCATTCCGGTCAAGCGCGCGATGATCGATTGGTGGGGGCCGATCATCCGCGAATACTATGCGGGGTCGGAAAGCGTCGGCACGACGGTGACGAGCAGCGCGGAATGGCTGGCCAGGCCCGGCACCGTGGGCAGGCCCGTGAACGGCGTGACGGTCCATATCTGCGGCGAGGACGGCGAGGAATGCGGCCCGCGCGAGGTGGGGCGCATCTACTTCGAAGGCGCGCCGCGCTTCGCCTACCACAACGATCCCGCGAAGACCGCCGCCGCGTACAACGAACGTGGCTGGGGCACGCTCGGCGACCTCGGCTGGGTGGACGAGGAAGGCTGGCTCTATCTCTCGGACCGGCGCGCGGACCTGATCCTCTCGGGCGGCGTGAACATCTATCCGGCCGAGATCGAGGCGACGCTGATCCAGCATCCCGATGTCGGTGAGGTCGCGGTGGTCGGCGTGCCGAACCCCGATCTCGGCGAACAGGTCCATGCGGTGATCGTGCCGCGTCCCGGCACGAACCCGGATGCCGCTTCGCTGAACGCCTTCTCGCACGAACGCCTGTCCGGCATGAAGCGTCCGAGGAGCTGGGAGTTCGTGGACGAACTGCCGCGCAGCGAGGCCGGCAAGCTGCTCCGCCGCATCCTCAAGGAACGCTACATCCAGGCCTGATCAGCCGCGCAGGCCCATGCGCTCCACGCGGCGGCCTTCCATGTCGTAGGTCTCGAGGATGTTGCGCGCGTAGTCCGCGCTGTCGAGATATTCGAGCGGCTGGTCGAGCCGGCGCAGCGTCGCGACATGCGTGGGATCGTAGAGCGCAACCTTGAAGCCATCGTGCAGCGCGCGCGCCACGGCGGGATCAAGCCCCGCCGGCGCGACGAGGCCATAAGGCGAGGTCACCACCATGTTCTCGTAGCCGAGCTCGATCAGCGTCGGCACCGTCGGCCAGCGCGGCGAGCGTTCGCGCACCCAGACATTGAGGAAGCGGAGCCGCCCCTCGTCCACGAGGGAGCCGAGGCCGGAACCCGCTGCCTGCGCGTCGATATGGCCGCCGAGCAACTGCGGCGCCGCATCGCCTTCGCCGCGGAAGGGCACGTGGATCACGTCGAGGCGCTCGCGCTCGGCCAGTTCCACCATGGTCAGGTGCGGCGTGCCGTTGGCGCCGGTGTTGCCGATCTTCACCTGGCCCGGGCGGCGTCGCGCATCGGCGACCAGGTCCTGCCAGCTGCGATAGGGGCCGTCCGCGCGCACGACCACGCCGAACAGATAGCCGGTGAGATGGAGGATCGGCGTGAAATCGCGCCTGATGTCGTAGGGCATGCGCTGCATGTGCGGCAGGCGCAGGCAGGGCAGCGTTAGCTGCGCGACCAGGTAGCCATCCGGCCGCGCCCGCGCGACCGCGGCGGCGCCCAGCGTGCTGCCCGCACCCGGGCGGTTCTCGCAGATCACCGGCTGGCCGAAATGCCGCGTCGCGGCTTCCGCCAATGCACGCATCTGCACGTCGGTGGCACCGCCGGCGGTGAAGGGCACCAGGATGGTGATGGGACGGTCCGGGAAACGCGCCTGTGCGCGCCCGATCGCCGGCGTGGCGAGCAGTGCGGCCGCGCCCAGCGCGGCGCGGCGGGTGATGCTGTTCATCGTTGTTCCTCCCGGTTGGTTCGCGTCTTCCTACAGCGTGCGCGCGATGATTTCCTTCATGATTTCGGAGCTGCCGCCATAGATGCGCCCGACGCGCGCATCGGCCCAGGCGCGCCCGATCTCGTATTCCGCCATGTAGCCGTAGCCGCCATGCATCTGCAGGCAGTCGTCGAGCAGCCGGTTCTGGATTTCCGTGCCCAGCAGCTTCGCCGTCGCGCCGAGTTCCACGGTGAGCTGCCCCTGAAGATGCAGCTCCAGACAGTGATCCACGAAGACGCGGAACATGATGGCGTTCGCGCGCAGTTCGGCCAGCTTGAAGCGGTTGTGCTGGAAGTCGAAGACCTTCTGGCCGAAGACGTCGCGGTCCTTCGCGTAGGCGATGGTCTGGTCGAGCATCGCTTCCATCGACGCCGCCGCGCGCAGCGCGATGACGAGCCGTTCCTGCGGCAGGTTGCGGATGAGGTAGGAGAAGCCGCGGTTCTCCTCGCCCAGCAGGTTCTCGTAGGGCACGCGGACTTCGTCGAAGAAAAGCTCGGACGTGTCGGCGGCGTGCTGGCCGATCTTTTCCAGGTTGCGGCCCTTGCGGAATCCTGGCGTGCCTTCCTCGACGCAGATCAGGCTGATGCCCTTGCGGCCGGCGGCGGGGTCGGTCTTGCAGACGACGATGACCAGGCCGCAATTCTGGCCGTTGCTGATGAAGGTCTTCTGTCCGTTGATGACCCAGTGGTCGCCGTCCCGTTTCGCCGAAGTGCGCACGGCCTTGAGGTCGCTGCCCATGCCGGGCTCGGTCATGGCGATCGCCGTGATCATCTCGCCGCTCGCCATCTTCGGCAGCCAGTCCCGCTTGCGCCCGGGCGTCGCGAGATCGGCGATGTAGGGAACGACGATGTCGGAATGCAGCGGGAAGCCGATGCCCGACGCGTTGGTGCGCGCGACCTCCTCGATGATGACGGTGGAGTAGCCGAAATCGCCGCCCGCCCCGCCATATTCCTCGGGCAGGCGCGGGCAGAGCAGGCCCTGCGCGCCGGCTTCGCGCCAGACTTCGCGCGGCACGAGCCCGTCGCGTTCCCATTGGCGATGGAAGGGCACGACGTGCCTGTCGAAGAAGCGGCGGACGGTGTCGCGGAACTGCTCGTGCCCGGGCCCGAGGACGGTGCGGCGGATCATTTTTGTGCGCTCCATTCAGCGAGTACGGCACCGTAGTCGGCGGCGGTTGCAGCGCCGGATTGCACGGCTGATGTGCGGGAGAAGCGCGGCGAGGCGGCGGGGCGCGTCACGCCGTCCACGTCGATGAAGGTCGCGCGCGCGGCGTTGTGCGGGTGGCGCGGCGCTTCGTCGAGATCGAGCACCGGCGCGACGCAGGCATCCGTGCCGTCGAAGACCTGGGCCCATGCATCGCGCGGGCGGCTGCGGAAGATTTTCGTGAATTGCGCCTTCATCGCGGGCCAGGTCGCGGGGTCGTCGCGCGTGGCGAAGTCGGCGATGTCGAGGCCGAGGCCCTTGACGAGCAGCGCGAAGAATTGCGGCTCCAGCGCACCGACCGCGACGAAGCGGCCATCGGCGCATTCATAGGTGTCGTAATAGGGGCAGGCGCCGTCGAGGCGGTTCGCCTCGCGCTCGTTCTTCCAGCGGCCCTGGGCGCGCAGGCCGAAGAAGGTGCTCATCAGCGTCGCCGCGCCGTCCGTCATGGCCGCATCGACCACCTGGCCCTTGCCGCTGGACCGCGATTCCAGCAGCGCGGCAAGCATGCCGACCGCCAGCACCATGCCGCCGCCGCCATAATCGCCGACGAGGTTCAGGGGCGGCGGCGGGCGTTCCCCCTTGCGGCCCATGGACCACAGCGCGCCGGTCAGCGCGATGTAGTTGATGTCGTGCCCCGCCACCTTCGACCACGGCCCGTCCTGGCCCCAGCCGGTCA
>JAYRQX010000120.1:0-9239 GCA_041910415.1 Acetobacteraceae bacterium
CATCCTCTCCGCGCATTGCGCGCTCGTTCTGGGGAGGGTGTGAGCATGTCCGAAAGGCCGCTGCCCACGCCCAATGCCGAATCGCGCCCCTTCTGGGACGCCGCGGCGCGCGGCGTACTCCGCATCCAGCGTTGCGACGCCTGCGGCGTGGCGCAATTTCCACCCCGCGCCATCTGCGGCCATTGCCACGCCAAGGGCGCGCCGCGCTGGGAAGACGCGACGGGCCGGGGCATCATCGCCAGCCACACCACCGTCCACCGCCCGCCATCGCCCGCCTTCAAGGCCGATATCCCCTACACCCTCGCCCTCGTCACGCTCGACGAAGGCCCGCGCATCCTCGTCGCGCTGCGCGGCGACGCGGCGCGGGCGCCCGTGATCGGCGCACCCGTCACCATCCGCTTCGATCCGCCCGCGGGGCCCAACGCCATCGCGCTGCCCTATGCGGAGGCCCGCGCATGACGCTCACATTCGAAAGCTTCCAGCCGGGCCATGTCTTCGGCGCCCTGACCTACACGCTGGACAAGCCCGTCTTCGAGGCCTGGACCGCGCTCTATCCGCACGATCCCGCGACCGAGACCATGCCCCATGGCATGACCGCGCCGGTCTTCATGCGCGCCTATGCCGCGCTCGTCCAGCCGCGCCCGCCCGGCAATGTCCACGGCGCGCAACGCTTCGAGGTGTCACGCCTGCCGAGGCTCGGCGAGACCCTCACCACCACCATCGCCTGCGCGTCGAAGGAGCTGAAGGGCAGCCGACGCTGGGTCACCCTGGAAGGCGTGACGACGGGGGAAGGCGGTGCGCCCGCCTTCCGCAGCCGCATGACCATCCTCTGGGCTGCCTGACCCATGGACACGCTGCCCGACGTCTCGATGACGATCGACCGCGCCGCGATCCTCGCCTGGGCCGCGCTGACGGACGACTACAACCCGCTGCATGTGGACGAGGCTTTCGCCGCGACCACGGCCTTCGGCAAGCCGATCGCGCACGGCATGCTCTCGCTCAGCCTCGCCTGGCAGGCGCTGCGCCAGGGCCTGGGCACGACGGCGCCGGTCACGCTCGAGGTCCGCTTCGTCCGCCCCGTGCCGCAGGACACGCGCGTCAGCGCGGGCGGCACAAAGCGCGCCGAAGGTGGCTGGGATGTGTGGGTGCGCGACGAGAGCGGGCAGGATGTCATCCGTGGCATCGCCTGGCCCGGCGAACCGGCGACGTGACCGACGCGGTCCTCTTCGCGGAGATCGGCGGCCTCGCGCGCATCGCGCTGGATCGACCGGCCAAGATCAACGCCATGACGGCGGCGATGATGAACCGTGTCGCGGCGCTGGTGGAACAGCACCAGGGCGAAGGTCGCGCGCTCCTGGTGATCGAGGGGCGTGGGCCGAAGGGCTTCTGCGCCGGCGCCGACGTTGCGGAGTTTGCGAGCGGCGCGGACGCGTTGGACCGGCAGTTGGTCGCGCTGTCGAGGCTGATGCTCGCCATGGAGCGGTCCACCGTGCCCATTGCCGCGGTCGTGCATGGACGCACGCTCGGGGGCGGAGCCGCGATTGCCGCGCTGGCCGATGTGGTGATCGCGTCCGACGACACCGCCTTCGGCTATCCGGAAATCCACATCGGCCTGTTCCCGGCCATCGTCACGGCGGCCCTGCGGCGGCGGTTGCCGGAAGCGCAGGCGTATGCGCTGACACTGGGCGGACGCGTGCTGACGGCCGTCGAAGCGCAGGCCATGGGCCTTGTGACCGAAGTGCTTCCGGCATCGGATTTCGCATCGCGCGCCGAAGGTCGTCTCGCCTTCTGGCTTGAACGGGCGCCGGCGCTCGCTGCCGCACGCGCCTTCAGGCCGCACGCCGGCGCTGGGCTGGAGCAGGACCTCAACGCCGCGCGCGAACGTCTCTTGAGGAATTTCGCTGCGCCCGCGACGCAGGCCGTGCTGCGCCGCTTCCTGGGCAAGCGACACTGAACGAGAAGAGAGACCGGAGGACGTCATGCACCAGTTCACCCGTCGGGCCAGCCTCGCCACACCGTTCCTCGGCGTACCCGTCTTCGCGCGGCGCGCCCTGGCGCAGGATTGGCGGCCGACGCAGCCGATGAAGATGGTCGTCGCAGCCGCACCGGGCGGGACGACCGACATCATGGGCCGCATGTTGGCGACACACATCCAGCAGCGCTGGAACATTCCGATGGTCGTCGAGAACAAGGGTGGAGGCGGCGGCACCATCGCGACCGCCGAGGTCGTGCGCAGCGCACCGGACGGGCTGACGCTGCTGACCGGCAATATCGGGCCGCAGAGCATCGCCTATTCGCTGTTCCGCAACCTGCCGTATCGGCCGGAACAGTTGCAGCCGGTGTCCAACATGATCCGCGGGCCGAATGTGCTGGTGCTGCATCCGGCAATCCCCGCGCGCACGGTGCCGGAATTCGTCGCCTACCTGCGCGAGCGGCCGGGGCAGCTGACCTACGGCACCGCGGGCGTCGGGCAGTCGCCGCATCTCGCCGCTGCCTGGTTCTGCCAACTGACGGGGACAACGGCGCAGCCGGCGCATTACCGTGGCTCGGCGCCGGCCATGCTCGACCTGATGTCGGGCAACATCCAGTTCATGTTCGACAATCTCACCACGGCGATCCAGCAGATTCGCGGAGACCGCGTGCGTGCGCTGGCGGTGACGAGCGCCGACCGCAGCGCCCAGTTGCCTGACGTGCCGGCGCTGCGCGAGACGATGCCGGAGCTCCGCGACTACGACATGAGCACATGGTTCGGCATCTTCGGGCCGGCAGGCATGCCGCGGAACGTGCTGATGGCGATCAACCTGGAGATCAAGAATCTGCTCGAACGACCCGAGACCGCGCAGCGCTTCGCGCAGATGGGCGGCGTCACCGCCTATGGCACGCCGGAGCAGTTCACGGCCTTCGTCAACAACGAGATCCAGAAATGGGGCGCCGTGGTGCGACGCGAAGGCGTGCAGATCGACGTGACATGAGCATCGCGCGCCGCGCGGCGCTTCTCGCGCCGATGCTCTTGCCCGCCCTTGCCCAGGCGCAATCCTGGCCGGAGCGCCCGCTTCGCCTGATCGCGCCGATCGCGCCGGGCGGGCTGACGGATACCCTGGCGCGGCTGGTCGCAGCGCGGCTCTCCGTGCGGCTCGGCCAGCCGGTGGTGGTCGAGAACCGCGCCGGGGGCGGCGGCATCGTCGGCATGGAAGCGGCGGCGCGCGCGCCCGCCGACGGCCACAGCCTGGTCTTCGTCTACCAGGGCGTCGCGAGCGTGAACCCGGTGCTGCACCGGACGCTGCCCTATGACACGCTGCGTGATTTTTCCGCGATCGCGCTCGTCGCGACCTTCCCGATCGTGCTGGCGGTCCGCGCCGATGGCGGAGCCGCGACACTGGCAGAGTTCATCGAACGGGCGCGGGCGCGACCCGGTGCGGTGAGCTACGGCTCGGCGGGCAACGCGACGACGGCTCACCTGGCGATGGAGTTGTTTCGCCAACAGGCCGGGATCGAACTGCTGCACGTGCCCTTCCGCGGCGAGGCCCCGGCGATGCAGGAACTGGTCGCCGGCCGCGTGGACGCGGTGTTCGGCACGCTGACGGTCGCGACACCCCTGATGCAGGGCGGACAGGTGCGTGCGCTCGGCATCGCGACACGGGAACGCTCGCCGCTCGCGCCATCGATTCCAACCATCGCGGAGCAAGGTCTGGAAGGCTTCGCGGTGAACGGATGGTATGGCGTGCTGGCACCGCAAGGCACGCCCGATGCCGTGCGCGAGCGGCTGGAGCGCGAGATCGCTGCCATCCTGCGGGAACCGGAGACGCTGGCACGGCTCGCGCAGCTCGGCTGCGCCGGGGAATTCGCGCCGGCGGCAGCGGCACAGGCCCGTATCGCGCAGGAGATGGAGACCTGGCGGCGCGTCGTGATCGCCGCCGGCATCCGTGCAGATTAGCCCGGCAGGATGTTTCTGCGTTGCAGTTCGGCGAGGAGGTCCGCGAACATCTCCTCGGTGTCCACGCAATCGGAAAATCCATGCTGGCGGATCTTGATCGTGGACATGTGGTGCGGGTTCGGGCGCGCGCCGTAGCCGAAGAGGAAATCGGCGAACTGCCAGGACGCCACGATCTCCTTGTAGGCGTAGGGCTTCAGCCCATGCTTCGCGACGATGCGGTCCCAGACCTTCTCGTTCTGCGGCATGACGCGCGCGAGCGAGAAGGGATGCGGTGGCGCGAGCTCCATGCCGAACAGTCTTGCCAATCGCGGCCAGATATTCTCCCACATGTACACGTCGCCATTGGCGATATTGTAGATCTGGTTTGCGCAGATCGGCGTGGTGCCCGCCCATTCCATGGCGCGGGCGATCAGCCGTGCGTCCGTCGCCTCTCCCACGCGCGGCTCGCCGCCGGGGAAGCGGAGCGGAATGCCCATCTCGCGCGAGATCGCCGCGTAGACGCCCATCGCCGTGATGATGTTGAGCGGGCTGCCGATGGCGATGCCGCAGACGAGTTGCGGGCGGAAGATGGTCCAGGTCCAGTCCCTGCCGCGTTGGCGGTCCGCCAGCCAGTCCATCTGCTCATGGTAGAAGTTCGGCCCCATGTAGCGCGGGTCGGTCTCGCGCGCGGGCATGCGGAAGGGGCCGAGATGGCCGCCATAGGCCTTCGTGCCCTGCATCAGCGTGGCGTGGCGAAGGCCAGGGGATGCGCGCTCCACCACCTCGACCACATTCTGCAGCATGGCGAGATTGACCTCGACATGCTCCTGCTCGGCCCAGCCGCGCGTGACATCGGGCTTCTCCCACACCGCGGCATAGGCGATGTGGGTGATGTCGCGCAGGCCGGACAACGCGGCTTCGACCGAAGCACGGTCGCGCAGGTCGCAGGGCGCCCAGGCGGCGCGCGTCGGGAAGTCCGGAGATCGGCGGGAGACGCCAACGATGTCCCAGTCGGGCAGACTCTCGAAGTGTTCCAGCGCGCAGCGGCCAACGGCGCCGAGCGCGCCCACGATCAGGATCTTCTTCTGCAGCACGGGACGTCCTCGGCGGCTGTTCGCGTGGGAGAATTTCTGTTCGACTGCGGGAAACGCTAGGAATGCGAGGCGGCGCTGTCAACGAAACCGCGGCCGCAAGGAATGGAGGAATGCGATCCGTGAGTGACGTGCAGCCTCGGCCCACGGAGACGATGAACGCGCTGCTGGAATCCGCCGCGGCGGGAAATCCGGACGCGCTGGCGCTGACCTACGAGCAACGCGATTGGACCTATGGCGACGTCCTCGCGACCACGCGACGCATGGCGACGTCGCTCGCGGCGCTGGGGCTCAGAGCCGGCGATCGCATCGCGATGTGGATGCCGACGCTGCCGGACTACCTGTTCCTGTCCTTCGCGGCATGGCGGCTGGGCGCGGTGGTCGTGTCGGTGAACACGCGCTTCCAATCCTCCGAATTGGATCACGTCATCGGCGGGCAGCGCCCGAAGATGCTGGCCTTCACGCCGGGCTTCGCCGAGATCGACTTCCCCGGGATCCTCGGGCGCGTGCCGGCGGCGGCGCTGGCCTCCGTCACCACGGTGCTGGCGCAGGGTGACGGGGCAATGGATTTCGCTCTCCCGGTCTCGCTGGCGCATGCGAGCGTCGTGCCGGTCGCTGCGCTGGACAAGGCGGCGGAGATGCCGGAGGACCGGGCGTCGCCGGACGCGCCCTGCGTGACCTTCACGACATCGGGCACCACGCGCGCACCGAAATTCGTGCTGCACAATCATCGCGGCGTGGCTGCGCATATGCGGGACGTCGCCGAAGCCCTCGGCTTCGTGGCACCGGATGCGGTGACGCTGCAGGCGACGCCGCTCTGCGCCGTCTACGGCTTCTGCCAGGCGCTGGCGACCATCGCTTCGCGGCGGCCGCAGATCCTGATGTCGCGCTTCGATGGGCCGGAGGCGGCGCGCATCGTGCGCGACCGGCGCGTGACGCATTTCAACGCGACGGACGACATGCTGTTCCGCATGGCCGAGGCCGTGCCGGAGGAGGCCCGTCCCTTCCCGTCGCTGCGCTGCTGCGGCTACGTGCTGTTCAACCCGACGCTCAAGGGCTTCCTGGACTATGCGGAACGCCGCGGACTGCCCCTGATCGGGCTGTATGGAATGAGCGAATGTCTCGCGTTGTATGCGGGACAGAAGCTCGGCGCCCCGGCGGCGCTGCGGCATCGCGACGGCGGCTTCCCGTTCTCGCCGCTGGCGGCGGTGCGGATCCGCGATCCGGAGACGGACGAGCTCCTGCCGCACGACCGGCCCGGCCTGCTGGAACTGCGCGGCCCGAGCGTCATGGCCGGATATTTCGAGAACGAGGCGGCCACGCGCGAGGCCTTCACGCGGGATGGCTGGCTGCGCACGGGCGATTTGTGCTGCGCGCTGCCGGACGGGTCGTTCCGCTACATCGCGCGCGCGGGCGATGCGCTGCGGCTCAGCGGCTTCCTGACCAGCCCGGCGGAAATCGAGGCCTTCCTGGAAAAGCACCCCGCCATCAGCGCCGTGCAGGTGGTGGGCGCGCAGTCGGCAGCCAAGGCGTGCTGCGTGGCCTTCATCCAGTTGCGCGCAGGCACCGAGATCGACGAGGCCGAGCTGCACGCGTTCTGCCGCGAAGGGCTGGCGCGCTACAAGATTCCGGAACGCTTCATCGCCCTGAACGAATTCCCTGTGACGCGCAGCGGGAACGGGACGAAAATCCAGCGCGCGGCGCTCAGAAAAATGGCGCAGGAGGCGCTGGACCAGGGCTAGCCGAGTTCGGCCAGGATGTCCGGCGGCGCCTTCAGGTAGGACCAGCGGCGGCCGATGGAGAGGCCGAGGCGGCGCTTCGCCGCCACCATCATCTCGGCCTGCAGCAGCGCGGCGCCGATGCAGTCCATGACAGTCGCGCCATCGATGTCGTGGACGCCATTGGCGAACAGCACCTCGTTCAGCACGCCCTCCGCAGGGATCACCACGTCGGCGCCGGAGGCAATGGCCTGGCGCGCGGCCTCGGCGAACATGTCGAGGATCGGCGCGGGGTCGGTGAGGCGGCTTCCAGCTCGGCCTCGTCCACCTGGCGCGAGAGGGGGAAGTAGCCGGTGATGCGCGCGTCGAGCGCATGACGGCCGATGAGGCGGCGCAGGCGCACGGCGGTGGTGGTGCCGAGCGCGACGATGGCGAAGCGTTCCGACAGCGAGCACGACATCAGCAGGGAGGCTTCCGGCATGGAGATGACCGGGATGTCCAGAAGGGACCGGATTTCGAGGAGGAAAGGCTCGCTGAAGCTGCCGAGGATGAAGGCGTCGCAGCCCTCGCGCTCGGCGCGGCGCGCGTGCTCGATCGCTTCCTCGCCAAGCACATGTTTTGGGTAGGGATAGCGCAGCATCTCCTGCGGCGTGCGCTTCTCATAGGCACGGGCCTGGGCGCCATGGAAGAAGACGTTCGTGCCGTCCGAACACGCGCGCTTCGCATGCGCTTCCAGCGCAGCGGTGTAGCGGTGGAGATGGTGGATCGGCGCCATGGACTGATACCAGACGCGCATCGCGTTGACCCCTTCAGTTCTGGCTGGCGCCGGTGATCCGCACGATGTCGCGGTATTCCTCGATCTCCCGACGAAGTGCGGCGGCAAAGGCGTCCGGGCCATCCCCGGCCGGCTCGAGGCCGTTGCGGGTGAAGAGCACGTCGCGGACTTCGGGAAGCGCAAGGACGCGCGAGACTTCGCGGTGCAGGCGCTCGACGACCGGGCGCGGCGTGCCTGATGGAGCGAAGAGGCCGTACCAGGAGTCGATCCTGAAGCCCGGCAGCGTCTCGGCGACTGTCGGCACGTCGGGCGTGCCGGAGGCGCGGCGCGGCGTGGCGACCGCGATGACCCGCACGGCGCCGCTGCGGACATGCGCCACGGCGGCAGGCAGGCCCACGAACAGGAACTGGATGCGGCCGCCGATCAGGTCGGTCATCGCCGGCGCCGCGCCGCGATAGGGGACGTGCGTCATCGGCGCGCCGCTGCGCGCGGCGAGCAGCCCGCCGGCGAGATGGCCGCCGCTGCCGACGCCGGAGGAGCCGTAGGAGATGCCGCCGGCCTGGCTGCGCGCGTAGGCGATCAGCTCGGCGACGCTGGCCGCAGGAATGGCGGCATGGACGGCCAGGTAGAGCGGCACCGAGGCCAGATGCGTGATCGCGGAAAAATCGCGCAGCGGATCGAAGGGCAGCGAGGCCATCAGGCTGACATTGATGACCAGCGGGCCGTTCGTCCCAAGCAGCAGCGTGTAGCCATCGGGTGCGGCGCGCGCGACGACGGCGGTGCCGATGTTGCCGCCCGCGCCGTCGCGCGCCTCGATCACCACGGGCTGGCCGACCGCTTCGGACAGGCGCGCGCCAAGGGTGCGCGCGACCAGATCGGCGGGACCACCGGCGGCAAAAGGGACGACGATGCGGATGGGTGCCGCGGGCCATTCCGCCGTCTGCGTCCGCGCACGCGGCGCCGGCAGCAACGCGACGGCGGCGAGGAGCATGCGGCGATGCATGGCGCTAGTCCTGCCGCAGGCCGGCGCGGCGCGCGAGGGTCGTCCAGCGCTCGATATCCGCGCGAAGCTGGGCGGCGTGCTGCTGTGGCGAGGAGCCGTCGGGTTCCAACCCGTTCTGGCGGAGGAAGCGATCCACGTCCGGCGCACGCAGCGCGGCCACGGCTTCGCGGTAGAGCCGCTCCACGATCGGCGCCGGCAGGTGCGCGGGGCCCATCAGGCCGTACCAGGAGTTCATCTCGAAGCCCGGCAGGATGGAGGCGAGCGTCGGCAGAGCCGGCAGCACGCCGGAGGGTGTCAGCGTCGTCACCGCCAGGCCGCGCACACGTCCGCCCTCGATATGGCCGGTGACGCCGGAGACGTTCAGGAAGGCGAAATCGAGGCGCCCGCCCAGCACGTCCGTCGCGACCGGCGCGGCGCCCTGATAGGGCACATGGAGAAGCTGCACATCGGCGAGCTGCGCCAGCAATTCGGCGGCCAGATGCGTCGTGCTGCCGGGCCCGACCGAGCCATAGGTGAGCGCGCCAGGACGCGCGCGCGCCGCGGCGATCAGGTCCGGCACCGAGCGGATCGGACTGTCGGCACGAACGAACAGCACGAGGGGCGCGGAGACAAGCCGCGTGATCGGCGTGAAGTCGCGGATCGGGTCGTAGCCGAGCCGCGGATTGGTGGATGGCGCGAGTGCGTTCGGACCGGCTTGGGAGAACAGCAGCGTGTAGCCATCCGGCGCGGCGCGCGCGAC
>JAYRQX010000121.1:0-2643 GCA_041910415.1 Acetobacteraceae bacterium
CTAGGTTCGGCGCCGAACGGAGAGACCGACGATGGACATGACCGGCGAGCGGCGCATTTCGGCGCCACGGCAGCGCGTGTGGGACGCGCTGAACGACCCCGAGATGCTGAAGCAGTCCATCCCCGGCTGCGAGAGCGTGACGCAGACCGCGCCCGACGCCTTCGAAGCCAAGGTCGCGCTGAAGATCGGCCCGATGGCCGCGCGCTTCGGCGGCAAGGTGAAGCTCGAGAACATCAACGCGCCCGCCTCCTACACCATCTCGGGCGAGGGCAATGGCGGCGCGATGGGTTTCGCCAAGGGCGGCGCCGATGTCGCGCTGGAGGAGCTCGGCCCCGGCGAGACGCTGCTGAAATACACCGTCAAGGCGCAGGTCGGCGGCAAGATGGCGCAGCTCGGCGCGCGGCTGATCGACAGCACCGCCAAGCAGATGTCCGACCAGTTCTTCGATCGTTTCGCCCGCGCGGTCGCGCCGCCGGCACCCGAGCCCGACCACGTCGCCGAGGCCGCGGACGTCATGGCGACGCCGGCGCGCACGCCGGAGGTCACGCATGGCGGCCTGACCATGCTCGACCTGCTGCCCGAGGCGCCGCTCGGCATTCCGCTCCTGGCCTGGGCGGGCGGGGCGATCTGGCTGGCGATCGTGGCGCTGATGTTCCTGTGAGCCTGCCCGCGGACGTCGCCGCCACCCAGGCGCTGCTGGGTTCGGGCGGCTATGTCGCCGACCGGGCGCTCGCGACGACGGTGCATCTCGCCCTCACCATGGGCCGCCCGCTCTTCCTTGAGGGCGAGCCGGGCACGGGCAAGACCGAGATCGCGAAGGTCCTCGCGGCGCGCCTGCCGCGGCGGCTGGTGCGGCTGCAATGCTATGACGGCATGGATCTGGCGTCGGCCGCGTACGAATGGAACCACGCGCGGCAGTTGATGGCGATCCGCCTGGCCGAAGCCTCCGGCGAGACCGATCGCGCGGCGCTGGAGCGCGGCATCTACGACCGCAAATACCTCCAGGCCCGGCCGCTGCTGCAGGCGCTGGAAGGCGAGCCGTCCGTGCTGCTGATCGACGAGCTCGACCGCGCCGACGAGCCTTTCGAAGCCTTCCTGCTGGAATTGCTGGCGGACTTCCAGATCACCATCCCGGAACTCGGCACGGTGAAGGCCACGACGCCGCCGGTCGTCATCATCACGTCGAACCGCACGCGCGAAGTGCATGACGCGATCCGCCGCCGCTGCCTCTATCACTGGGTGGACTACCCCGATGCGGCGCGGGAACGCGCGATCCTGGCGATCCGTGCGCCTGATCTCGGGGAGAAACTCAGCGCCGAGGTCGTGGCCTTCGTGCAGAAGGTCCGGGAGGGCGATTACTTCAAGCTGCCGGGGGTCGCCGAGACCATCGACTGGGCGCAGGCGCTGAGCGCCTTGGATGCGAAGGCGCTGGAACCGGCGGTGGTGGACGAGACGCTCGGCGTGCTGCTGAAATACCAGGACGACATCGCGAAGCTGAAGGGGGCCGAGGCGGCACGGGTGTTGCAGTCCTCGCAGGCGTCGCAGGAAGGCCAGGGCACGGCCTGACCCGCCGCGTCAGGATGCGGGCAGCGCCTGGACCGCGGCGCGGGTCGCTTCGGTGAACAGCCGCGCAGACGGCGCCGGCGCCCGGTTGGCGAGCGAGACCAGCGCGATCGGGCGCCGCGTCTCGGGCAACGCGATGGGGAGCGCCGCGAGGGACGGATACTGCGTCCGGAAGCGCAGCATCGCCGAAGGGCCGAAGCCCAGGAAACGGCCTGTCCGCACCAGCGTAACCCACATATGCACCGACCGCGTGGACACGACGGCGGGCGGCAGATCCAGCCCGCGGTGACGGAACACGTCGGCGAGGAAGCAGCCCAGGAAGGTCTCCGCGGGCGGAATGGCCCAGGGCTCGGCCTGGAGATCCTTGAGCGCGATGCGCCGGCGGCGGAGGAGCGGGCTTCGCTGATCCACGATGATGGCGAGCGGATCGCGGAACAGCACCTCCATCCGCAGGTCCGGCGGCACCGCCGCATCCGCCATCCGCGTGAGCGCGAGATCGAGGGCACGGCTGCGCACGCCATCCAGAAGCTCCTTGGTCGGCGCCACATCCACCGTGAAGCGCATGCGCGGGTAGGACGAGGACAGGCGCGCGATGGCGGCGCCGACCACGGCGGTCATCGGCTCGGTCGTGCCGATGCGCACCTCGCCCTGGGCCGGGTCGGCGAGGAAGCGGATCTCCTCGATGCCTTGACGCAGCTCGTCCAGCATGGCGATGCCGCGCGCAGCCAGCACCTGGCCATAGGCGGTCGCCGCGACGCCGCGCGCCGACCGCTCGACCAGCGGCACGCCGAGGGCGCGTTCCATTTCCATGATGGCCTTCGATATGGCGGGCTGCGAAAGTGCGAGGGCTTCGGCGGCCCGGGCCATGCTGCCGAGTTCCACTACGACACGCAGCATGTGCAGGTCCCGCAGCCGCAGACGACGTGCCAGTGCCGCATCCCGCTCGGCCATCACCTATGCCCTGCTGTTATCGCTGCATGAAGAGATACCACTTCTCCTCATGCATCCGTCAGCCCTCAATGCGGCCGTCGCGCCTCGACCGCCGGAGGACAGCATGGCCCGCTTTCCGATCCCTGCCGC
>JAYRQX010000122.1:0-4177 GCA_041910415.1 Acetobacteraceae bacterium
AGGGCGCCATCTGCACCGGCCAGCGCTTGGTGCAGACGGCACCCGTCGCGAACATCAGCGCCGTGCAGAGGATGGCGGCGACCCCCGGCAGCTTGGCCGCCAGCGCGTCCCATCCCTCGGCCGTCAGCGTCCCCGCCATGAGCAGCGCGACGCCGGACAGGCCGAGCAGGAGGCCCGCGATGCGCCGGATATTCGGCCGCTCCCCCAGCACCGGCCAGGCCAGCAGCGTCGCCCAGACGGGCATGGTGTAGGCGATGATCGCGGCTTCCGACGCGTCGAGCCAGTAGAAGGCGAGAGGGGCGACGGCGCTCCAGGCGCTGACATTGAGGATGCCGAAGGCGAAGAGCCGCCCCCATTGGCCCGGTTTCGGCCAGAGCCCGTCGCCACGGAACCGCGCGACGCCCATCAGCACCGCGAAGGCCATGCCGAGGGCGAGGACGCGCACGGTGTAGGGCGGCCAGTCCTGCATGACCGCCTTCATCACCGGCCAGTTCAGGCCCCAGGCGAAGGCCGTGATGCCAAGGAAGGCGAAGCCTACCAGCCGGGCGCGCGGCGCGGCCTGCTGCGGAGCGCTCACCCTGGGCGGGTCAGGCCGCGATCTCGGCCGCCGGCAGCGGCGGGCGGCCGCGGATGATGTCCGATCCCTTCTCGGCGATCATCATCGTGGTCGCGTAGGTGTTGGCGGACGGCATGTGCGGCATGATCGAGGCGTCCGCGACGCGCAGCCCCTCGAGCCCGTGCACCTGCAGCCGGTCGTTGACGACGGTGCTGCGATCCTCCGCGGGCCCCATGCGGCAGGTGCCGACGAGGTGGTAGGTCGTGCTGCCGTTCTTCCGCGCGAAATCGAGCAGTTCGTCGTCGCCCTGCAGCGTCGGGCCGGGCAGCGTCTCCACATCCGTGTAGGGCGCCATCTCGGGCGTCGCGAGCATCCGCCGCAGCAGGCGGATGCCGCCGAGATGCACGCGGATGTCCATGGAATCCGTGAGGTAGTTCGGCTGGATCTCCGGGTTCTCGAACACATCCGTCGAGCGTGCGCGCACCCAGCCCACGCTTTCCGGCCGGTGCTGCCAGGCGCCGGCGGTGAAGCCCGGATAGTCGTCGAGCACATAGACCTTGCCCTCGGCATAGCTGCCGGGGGTGAAGACGCATTGCAGATCCGGCTGGTCGAGGCCCTCGAAGCTCTTCCAGAAGATGTGCACGGGGGAGGGTACGATGGCGAGGATGGAGGGCCGCTTCAGCGCCCATTTCGCGACCTCGCCCACGAGGCGCAGCCCCTTCGCCATCTCGTTCAGCGTCGGCACCACCTTCTTCGCGCGCACGACGACGCGCGACGCGTAGTGGTCGCGGAAATTCTCGCCGACGGGGAGCTCGCGGATGACGGGCACGCCGAGCTTCTCCAGCAGCCAGGCCGGACCGACGCCCGAGACCTGCAAGAGCCGCGCCGTGTTGGCGGTGCCGGAGCAGAGGATCACCTCCCGCCGCGCGCGCACCGCCGTCGCTTCGCCGCCGCGTTCGCGGATGTACTCCACCCCGACCGCGCGCCGGCCATCGAACAGGATACGCTGCGCGCGGGCGTTGGTGCGGACATCGAGCCCACCCCGCTTCATGGCCGGGCGGAGGAAGGCGCGCGCGGCACTCACGCGGAAGCCGTTGTGGATGCCGCGCTGGAAATAGCCGACGCCCGCCTGGTCGCCGGAATTGTAGTCCCTGTTGCGCGGGATCCCGATCCCCTCGCAGCCACGGATGAAGGCGTCGGCGATGGGGTGGGTCCAGTCGCTGTCGGTGACGGGCAGCGATCCCTCGCGCCCGCGGCGCGTCTCCTCGCCGTAGCCGATGCGCCGTTCCGTGCGGCGGTAATAGGGCAGGCAATCCGCATAGCCCCAGCCGCGATTGCCCTTCTGCGCCCAGTAGTCGAGATCCGCGGGCTGGCCGCGATTGTAGATCATGCCGTTGATCGAGGAGGAGCCGCCGAGGGTGCGCCCCTGCACCGTCGCGATCTGTCGGCCCGCGGTGTTCGCGCTGGGTTCGGTGCGGAACTGCCAGGTGAAGCCGGGGTCCTGGATCATCTTCAGGAAGCCCGCCGGGATATGGATCCAGGGATTGCGGTCGGGCGGCCCCGCTTCCAGCACGCAGACGGTGACGCCGGGGTCCTCGGTCAGCCGCGCGGCCATGATGGAGCCGGAGGCGCCGGCGCCGACGATGACGTAGTCGAAGGTCTCAACGGCGCTGTCGGCCATGGGCTGCGGTTCCGATTCCCCTGGGGGCGGACGCTAGACCGTGCGCGCGGGGGCGGAAAGCTCAGTGCGTCCAGCGCAGCGGCAGGCCGATCCGCGCGGCGACGTCCTGCGCGAAGGCGGTCTCGATCGCCCGGCCGTCACGCCGCGCGAGCAGCAGGGACCGCGCGGGATCGGTCGCGTGCTCCAGCACCAGCCGTCCCTCGCGGTGCCGGCTCGCCATGGACGGATCGCGCGACCAGACCGGCGCGTGGCCGGGTTCGTAGCGGCCGGGATTGATCCTGGTATCGTCGTACTGCGGCGTCGGTCCGGTCCAGCGCACCATGCTGGCGTGCAGGCCGCGATAGGCCGAGAGCGGCTCGACCCAGGAGGTGCGGCCGAAGGGCAGCCTGCCCAGCGGCGTGACGCGCACATCGGTCCGCGTGACATGCGCTTCGCAGCCCGGCATGGCGAGCGCCACCAGCAACGCGCCCAGGGAGACGAGCGCGATCAGGCCCACCATGAGGGCGCCCTTGGCCGTGTCGATCCCCAGCACCACGAGGGCAGTGGTCGCGAAGAAGGCGAAGACGCCGGCGACCCCGAGAGGCAAGGGCGGCCAGGGCGGCTGGATACGGAGCCAGACGCCATCCTCCCGCAGGACCAATTCAGGTGTGGCGCTGGCCTGCTGGAATTCGCGCCACTTTGCGCCGAGCGTCGTCGGGGCCTGTGTCACGGCGTGGTCTCCTTGGCCCAAGGGCGGTGCCGGAGGATCATTTCGCTTCCGATCGCGCGTCGCAAGCGTGCTGTGGGCTTCAAGTGCGCGGGGGTATTCTCTAGGCTTGTCTGTGCAATAGCCGGCCGGATCGTCCCCGGACCGCAGAACCAAGGAGGATCCGTCCCATGTCCCTGCACCGTCGTACGATTCTGTCCGGCGCCGCCCTCGGTGCCGCGACCCTCGCGCGCCCCGGATTCGCCCAGCCGCGCTACCCCAACCGCCCGATCCAGGTGATCTGCCCCTGGGGCGCGGGCGGCGGCACGGACGCGACGGCCCGCATCGTGGCCACGATCCTGGAGCGCGAAATGGGCCAGCCCGTGAACGTCGTGAACCGCACGGGCGGATCGGGCGTGGTGGGCCATGCCGCGATCGCGCAGGCCGCGCCCGATGGCTACACGATCGGGATGCTGACCGTCGAAATCGCCATGATGCACTGGCGGGGGCTGACCGAGCTCACGCCGCGCAGCTACACGCCGCTCGCGCTGATGAACGAGGATCCGCCGGGGGTGCAGGTGAATGCGTCCTCGCCCTACCAGACCGTCCGGCAACTCTCCGACGCCATCAAGGCGGCGCGGCCGGGGCAGTTGAAGGCATCGGGCACCGGGCAGGGCGGCATCTGGCACCTGGCGCTGGTGGGCTGGCTGCAGGCGCTGGGGCTGCGCGCGGACCATGTGCGCTGGGTGCCGTCCAACGGCGCGGCGCCGGCGATGCAGGATCTCGCCGCGAATGGCGTGGACATCGTGACCTGCTCGCTGCCCGAGGCAAGGGCGATCATCGAGGCCGGGCGCGCGCGCTCGCTCGCGGTGATGGCGCCGCAGCGCAACGCCATCTTCCCGAACGTGCCCACGCTGAGCGAGGCCATGGGCATCAACTACGCGACCGGCGCCTGGCGCGGCATGGCGGGGCCGCGCAACCTGCCGCCGGAGATCGCGCAGCAGCTCACCGCGGCGCTGGACCGCGTCTACAAGTCGAGCGAGTTCCGCGAGTTCATGGCGAACCGCGGCTTCGGCACGATCTGGGGCGACGCGCAGGCCTTCCAGACGCATATGGACACCAGCGACCGCGCCATGGGCGAAGCGATGCGCGCGGCGGGGCTGGCGCGGTAACGAAGCGCCGCTGCCCCCACCCCGCGCAAACGCAGAGCGTTTGCGCAGCCCTCCCCCGTTCGCACCGCGCACAGGGGAGGGAG
>JAYRQX010000123.1:0-2162 GCA_041910415.1 Acetobacteraceae bacterium
AACATCGTGCGCTGGAGCGTCTGGGCGATGCTGGAAGCCGAGGAACTCGGCCTCACCAGCGCCAATGTCGCCGGCGCCGCGCGCGACAGCCAGGAACCCGCGGTGCAGCGCTTCCTCGGCCGCACTGGCGATCTCGGCCAGGGGCTCGGCCTCGACAATGCCTGGGCGCTGACCATCGTGACGCAGGTCGGCAACTACGCGGAAAGCTACCAACGCAACGTGGCACCCCTCGGCATCCAGCGCGGCTCCAACCGCCTCTGGCGCGATGGCGGCCTGCTGATCGCGCCGCCCTTCCGCTAGGCACCCGGGGCGGCGAGCGCCGCCTCGATCGCCGCGGTCAGCGCGGGCGTCTCGGGCCCGACCTGGGACGGGAACATGCGCACCTCCCGCCCGTTCCTGGCGACCAGGTACTTATAAAAGTTCCAGCGCGGCTCGCCGCCGCCGCGCGCGGCGAGGAAGCGGAAGAAGGGGTGCGCGTCCGGCCCGCGCACATGCATCAGCCCCGTCATCGGGAACTCCACGCCATAGGTCAGCTCGCACAATTCGCGGATGCGCGCCTCGTCCCCGCTTTCCTGGTTGAAGTCCATGGACGGCGCGCCGAGCACCGTCAGCCCCCGCGCCGCGAAGCGGTCCTGCGCGCGCTGCAATCCCTCGTACTGCGCGGTGTAGCCGCAGAAGGAGGCGGTGTTGACGACCAGCAGCACGCGCCCGCGCCAGGCGGTCAGGTCGTGCTCGCCGCCCTCCAGCTTCGGCAGGCGGAACTCGAAGACCGTCTGCGGCTCGGCAGCGGCGGTCGAGACGGTCATCAGCGCGGCTCCTCCGATGAGCGTGCGGCGGTCAATCATGGCTGTAGCGCTCCTCCCGCCAGGGATCGCCGTGGTTGTGATAGCCCCGCACCTCCCAGAAGCCCGGCCTATCCTCGCGCAGGATTTCTATGCGTGTGATCCACTTCGGGCTCTTCCAGAAATAGAGTTTTGGGAGAACCAGCCTGACCGGCCCGCCATGCTGGCGCGTGATGGGCTGGCCTTCCCAGCCATGCGCCAGCATCACGTCGGCGTCCGCGAATTCCTCGTAGGTCAGGTTGGTGGTGTAGCCGTCGTACGACGTCATCGAGACGAAGCGCCCCTCCTCCTTCGGCTGCGCGATCGCCATGAGGTCGCGCGCCATCACGCCCTGGAAGCGGTTGTCGTAGCGCGACCACTGGGTCACGCAGTGGATGTCCACCACCATCTCGCTCTGCGGCAATGCCAGGAATTCGTCCCATGTGAAGGCGAGGCGGTTGATCACCAGCCCCTCCACCCGGAGCCGGAAGCGGTCCCTGGCCACGTCCGGCTGCACGCCGAGATCGAGCACCGGCCAGTCCTTCACCAGCGTCTGCCCGGGCGGCAGCCGCACGCGGGCAGGGTCGGCGATGGTGCCGGTCAGCAGCCGCCCCTCCTCCGCCCAGCGTTCCTTGGTGCGGATCAGCTTGTCCTTGATCGCCCCCGCCACGGGGATGTCGCCGTCGTCCGCCATGTCGCTTGCTCCGTCCGCCTCCATAGGTGCCGTGCCGCGGGCGGGATACAAGCCTTCAGGGCATCCAGGGCAGGCCGCGGGCGCGGAGATACTGCTCGACGATGGGTCCCCAGGTCAGCGACCCCATGCGCCCCGTGAACAGGGCATGCCCGTCCTGCCCATGGGGCCCGAGCGCCACCAGCGCCGCCCGCCCGCCCGCCGCGATGTAGGCCGCGTGGACGCGCGAGACCTGCTCGGGCGCGAAGAAGCTGTCATTCTCCGCGTAGATCCAGAGCATCGGCACCTGGCCCTGCCCGCTGCCGAGACGCGACGCCGCCGCCACCATCAGGTCTGGCCGGCAGTTCCGGTTCGGCACGCCCCCGATCCGTCCCGCACGGCCGCCGGCGAAGTTGATCATCCCGGCGACCCCCTCCACCGGCAGGCTGGCCAGCGCGACCACCCCCCAGCCGCCCGCGGACTGGCCCACCACCACCGCGCCCTCGTCCCGCCGCACCTCGGGCAGCCCGCGCGCATAGGCGGTTGCGGCGGCGATGTCGCGGGCGGTCTCGAGCCCCGCCGTCACGAAATCCGGCTGCTCGCAGCGGCCGTAATTCTCCGACCAGGCGCCGCGATCCGCGCCGTAGCCCCGCCGCAGCGGCATCGCCGCG
>JAYRQX010000124.1:0-1659 GCA_041910415.1 Acetobacteraceae bacterium
ATCCGCCACCCGACGCCGAAATCCCGGCAAGAGGGGCACCCGGGGAATCCGCCCCCGCCACGGAGCGGGCCGCGCCGACGCGCTCGAATGCCGTCGAAACCCGTTCCCCCGAGGCGCCGGCAAGCACGGAAGCGCCCCGCCCGCCGCCCGCACCGGCCAAACCGAAGCCCGCAGCAAGGGCGCCGGAAGGCGCCCCCTCCGCAGCACCGGCAGCGGCAGCGGGCAGGCCCGCGGCAAGTGCCGGCAAGGCCTTGCCAGCCCCGGTAGCCGACAGCGAGCGGGCAGACAGGCGCGGCGACGTCCCCGGCCAATCGGTCGCCGCCCCGGCGCCGGAAGCCAAGCGCGAGGCGGCGGCGCCACTGCCGCCGCGCAAACCCGAAGCCTGGATCGCGGAAATCCGCGACCTGCGCCGGCAAGGGCGCCCGGCGGAAGCCGAGCGCAGCCTGCGCGAATTCCGCGCCGCCTATCCCGACTACCCGTTGCCGGAAGATTTGCGTTAGCGCCTGACCCCATTCCGGCAAAACCGGCGTTTACATGATTACCTCAACCAGATAATGGAGATCATGATGAAAACGCTGCTTGCCGCCCTGCTCGTCGCCGTCGGCTGCATTCCCGGCGCCGGCGCCGCATCCCTCGCCGAAGTCCAGGTCATCGACCGGACCACCGGCCAGACCCTCGAAACCTGGCGCCACCACGGCCGCCTCTACGTCGCCGGAACGCCGGGCAACCGCTACGCCGTCAGCCTGCGCAACCGGAGCGAAGGGCGCGTGCTCACTGTCATCTCGGTCGACGGCGTCAATGCCATCAGCGGCGAGACGGCCAATGCCAGCCAGTCCGGCTACGTGCTGGCACCCGGCCAGGCCGCCGAAATCGCCGGCTGGCGCAAGAACCTGGACGAGGTCGCGGCCTTCTACTTCACCCGCATCGGCGACAGCTACGCCGCCCGCACCGAACGGCCGCAAAACGTCGGGGTCATCGGCGTCGCGGTGTTTGCCGAGTACGTGCCGCCACCACCGCCGCCGGCGTCGATCGGCGCCCAGGAAAAGGCAGAAACCACCGCCGACAACACCGCCCGCTCCGCAGCCCGGGCCGCCCCCGCCCCGGCCGCCGAAGCGAAGCTGGGCACCGGCCATGGCGAACGCATCGCGGCCCGCGTCGGAACCACCGAGTTCCGCCGCCTGAGCGCGCAACCGAGCGAGATCATCACCATCTACTACGACAGCCGCGCCAACCTCGTCGCCCGCGGCATCATTCCGGGCGCACCGCGCTACGGCCACCCGAACCCCTTCCCCGGCGGCTTCGTGCCCGACCCCAAAGGCTGAGCGAAGCGCCCGGCGGCGCCCCGGGCGGGGGTGCAAACACGCGTATAATTTGCGGTTTTCCAGATTTCCGCCGATTGCCGCTCATGCAGGACAAATACACCCCCGCCGATATCGAACGCGCCGCCCAACTGCACTGGGACCAGACCGGCGCCGCGCGCGCCGTCGAAGACGCTTCCCGACCGAAGTACTACTGCCTGTCGATGTTCCCCTACCCGTCGGGCAAGCTGCACATGGGGCACGTGCGCAACTACACGATCGGCGACGTGCTCTCGCGCTTCCACAAGATGCAGGGCTACAACGTGCTGCAGCCGATGGGCTGGGACGCCTTCGGCATGCC
>JAYRQX010000125.1:0-4724 GCA_041910415.1 Acetobacteraceae bacterium
CGCTGACGCGGGCGCCGGTCTTCTCGCCCATGGCGGCGATCCAGCGGGGTGATGGGCCGATGAAGGTGATCCCGGCCGCCGCGACGCGCTGCGCGAAGCCGGCGTTCTCGGCCAGGAACCCATAGCCGGGATGCAGCGCCCCGGCGCCGGCCCGTGCCGCGACGTCCAGCAGGCGATCCTGGTTCAGATAGCTCTCGCGCGCCGGTGCGGGGCCAAGGGCGTGGACCTCGTCGGCCTCGGCCAGGTAGGGCGCGCCCGCATCGGCTTCGGAATGCACGGCGATGGCGCGCAGGCCGAGGGCGCGCAGCGCCCGGATGACGCGCGCGGCGACGGCGCCGCGGTTCGCCACAAGCACGCTGCGGAAGGGAAGCGCCGCGGCGGGGCTGCCGTCCATGGGTCCTGTCACGTTCCTCTCGGCGCCATCGGAACAGCTTGTGCCATCGCCGTCAAGATTGCTTGTCAGAATTGTCGACAATTGATAGAAGCCAAGGATGTCGCCCGCCACCCTGGCCGCCGAGGCACCGGCTGGCCGCCCCATCGTCTCCGCGCTGCGCCGCCGGATCCTGCGCCATGAACTGCCGCCGGGCACGCCGCTCCGGGAGGTCGCGCTGGCCGAGGAATTCGGCGTGTCGCGCCAGATGGTACGCGAGGCGCTGGCCGAGCTGGAAGGCCGCGGGCTCGTCGAGCGCGGCGCCTACCGCGGCGCCGCGGTGCGCCGCTACGGGCTCGGCGACTTCATGCAGATGATGGAGGTGCGGGAGGTGCTGGAGGGGCTCTGTGCGCGCCGCGCGGCGGCCAACGCGCCGCCGGAGAGCTGGCAGGACCTGGTCGCGCTGTTCGGCGCGCCGACGGAAGCCGCGATCGCGGCCGGCGAGCTCGAAACCTATCTGGACCATCTCGAGACGCTGCGCCGCCGGCTGCGCGATGCCGCGGCGAGCGAGAGCCTCGCCGCGACGCTCTCCGGCTACAACGATCGCACGGCCATGGTCATGCGGCGCGTCGTGCTGGTGACGGACCGCTCCAGCCAGGCGCTGGCGGAGCATCGCGCGGTGCTGGCGGCGCTGCGCGCGGGCGATGCGGAGGCGGCGGAGGCGCACAAGCGCAGCCAGATCCGCAGCGCCCGCCGCGCGCTCGAACGCTACTGGGCGCTGGTCCAGTAGCTGGTCAGGTCGCGGCGGCGACCCAGGCGAGGATGTGGGCGCCGACCAGGCAGGTCTCGCCATCCTGGTTCACGACGTCGAGCCGTGCGCGGGTGCGGGCCCGCACCGCATCCACCTCTTCGATCGTGTAGCGCGCCGTCAGCGTGTCGCCGGCGAAGACCGGGCGGGTGAAGCGGATGCGGTCATAGCCCGCGGAGACCGGCGTGCCCGTGGCGCCGCGCGCGACGGAACGGCGGGACATCATGCTGGCCGTGGTCGAGAGCAGGCCCATGACATGGGCGCCGTGGGCGATGATGCGGCCGAAGGCGGTGCGCGCGGCGAAGTCGGGGTCGGTGTGCACGGGATCGTCGTCGCCGCTGATGGCCGCGAAGGCGGCGATGTCCTCGGTCCGGATCGTGCGCGTGTATTCGGCGCTCTCGCCGACGTCGAGGAAGGTTGGCGCCTTCATGGCAGCCGCGCCGCGGCAGGCCGCACGGGGCGCGAGGGCAGGCGGTGCTTCAGGCCCATCGGGCCGTCGGCGAAGAGCGCCGCATCCATGGTCTTCAGCGTGGGAGAGATTGCGGGGCGGAATTCCATGGCTGCGACGACGTCGCGTTCCGGATCGATGCCGGGCGCCACCTCGATGAGTTCCGGCCCCGTGGCGCCGAGCCGGAAGACCGCGCGTTCCGTCACGTAGAGCACCACCTGTCCGCGTTCGCGTGCATAGGGACCTGAGAAGGAGATCTGCTCGACCTCCCGCACCGCCTTCTTCGACCCGCCGGCGGTCAGCGTGCCGCCGAAGACGACGCGTCCCGCGCCCTGGCTGATGTTGATGAAGCCACCCGGTCCCACGATGCGGCCGCCGAAGCGTGAGACGTTGACGTTCCCCTGCGCATCGAATTCCGCAAAGGAGAGGAAGGCGAGATCGAGCCCGCCGCCATCGTAGAAATCGAACTGGTAGGGTTGGTCGATCTGCGCGTCGGGGCTGCTGGCCGCGCCGGCCTCGTTCCCGCTCGCCGGCGCGCCGCCGATATTGCCCTGCTCGTTGGTCAGGCAGATGGCGTGGAGGATGCCTTCCTCGGCCGCGACATTCGCGATGCCCGTGGAGATGCCGGAGCCGAGGTTGCAGATCGCGCCCTCGAACAGTTCCGTCGCGCCGCGGCGGGCGACGATGCGGCGCGGCCCCGCCGGCAGCTTCGGCACCTCGTCCAAGGCGACGCGGTGATGGCCGGAATAGGCCGGGCTGTCGAAGGTCTCGTAGGTCTGCCACTGGTCGGGGACGATGACGAAGGCGTCGATCAGGATGCCCGGCACCTTCACCATCTTCGGATGCAGCGTGCCGCGCGGCACCAGCGTCTTCGCCTGCGCGATGACGAGGCCGCCCTGTCGGCGCGTGGCCTGTGCGATGGACAGCATCTCCAGCGTCACGGCCTCGTGCTCCATCGAGAGATTCCCGGCCTCGTCGATCGCCGAGCCGCGGATGAAGGCGACGTCGAGCTTGTAGGGCTTGTAGAATAGCATCTCCTCGCCCCGGACGGTCATGACCTCGATCAGGTCCTCGGTCGCGCGCTTGCTCTGCCGCCCGCCCCCGATGCGCGGATCGACGAAGGTGTGCAGTCCGGCCTTGGTGATCAGGCCCGCGCGGCCCGCCGCCATGTCCCGCATCAGTTGCGACAGCGCGCCCTGGGGAAGGGTGTAGGCCTCGATCTTCTCGTCCAGCGCCAGGCGCGCGATGCCCGGGCTGTTCACGAAGGTGCCCGACACGACGCGCTTGAGCAGACCGTCATGCGCGAGATGCCCCGCGCCTTTCGACACGCCGTCCCCGAGCCCCACGGGGTGCAGCGCGGTGATGCCCCGTGGCGCGCCGGTCTCAAGGAAGCGCCTGCCGACGGCTTCCATCAGCGCATCCGGCACGGCGTGGCCGCCGCCCGATCCGCCGATCAGCAGCGTGTCCCCGTCGCGCAGCGCGGCGGCGGCCTGTTCCGCGGTGATCTGTCTCATGGCGATTCCTCGGGCTTCAGCGACCCCGGCGCGTGGCACAGCACGCGATGGCCGGGTGCGATTTCGATGAGTGGCGGCGGTTCGGCGCAGATGGGCTGCGCCACGGGGCAGCGTGCGCGGAAGGCGCAGCCTTGCGGCAGGCGCAGCGTGGAGGGCGGCTCGCCGCTCAGATGGATGCGCTGGCGGCCCGGTTCCGGCACGGCGGAGAGCAGCGAGACGGTGTAGGGATGCGCTGGCCGGGCGAAGAGTTCCGCCGCCGGCGCTTCCTCGACGATGCGGCCGAGATACATGACCGCCACGCGGTCGCAGAAGGCGCGCACCACGGCGAGGTCGTGCGCGATGAAGAGGTAGGAGAGGCCCATGCGCTCGCGCAGGTCGAGCATGAGGTTCAGCACCTGCGCCTGCACGTTCACGTCGAGCGCCGAGACCGGTTCGTCGGCGACGATCAACGCGGGTTCCAGGGCAAGGGCGCGGGCGATGGAAATGCGCTGGCGCTGCCCGCCCGAGAACTCGTGGGGGAAGCGCGACGCCCAGGCCGGATTCAGCCCGACCGTATCCAGCAGCGCCCCGATCCGCGCGCGTGCCTCGCGCGCATCCTTCGCGCGGCCATGGACGAGCAGCGGCTCGCTCAGGATCGTCTCCACGGTCATGCGCGGGTTCAGCGAGGCGTAGGGGTCCTGGAAGACCATCTGCAGCCGCGGGCGCAACTGGCGAAGCGCCTCCCCCGACAGCGTCGCGATGTCCTGGCCCATGAAGCGGATCCGGCCCTGGTCGGGCGTGTGCAACCGGGTGACGAGCCGCGCCAGGGTGGACTTGCCGCAGCCGCTCTCGCCGACGATGCCGAGGCGCTCGCCCGGCATCACGTGCAGCGACACGCCGTTGACGGCGTGCACCACCTCGCGCTCACCAAAGAAGGACTTCTTGGCGAGTGGGAAGTGCTTCACGAGGTCCGTCGCCTGCAGCAGCGGCTCCGCAGTTGATTGCTCCGGCTGCTTCGCCTCGGCGGGGACGGTTGGCGGCGGCAGGGGTCTGCCGTCCTGCGTCACCCAGCAGCGCGCCATGCGGCCCGGCGCGACTTCGGTGAGCGGCGGGTGCTCTTCCGTGCAGCGCGCGATGCGGAAGGGACAGCGTGGGGCGAAGCGGCACGCCTTCGTCATGGCCAGGGGATCGGGCGGCATGCCCTCAATCCCCGGCAGCCTTGCGGCAACGGGCATGTCGAGCCGCGGCACCGCATTCGCGAGCGCCCAGGAATAGGGATGGCGGGGATCGGAGAGGACGTCGAGCGTCGGCCCTTCCTCCACGACCTCGCCCGCATACATCACGACGATCCGCTTGCAGAGCGTGCCGATGACGCCGAGGTCATGGCTGATGAGCACGATCGCCGTGCCGAATTTTTTGTTCAATTCGGCGAGGAGGTCGAGGATCTGGGCCTGGATCGTGACATCCAGAGCGGTCGTTGGCTCGTCGGCCAGCAGCAGCGTCGGGTCGTTCGCCATGCCGATCGCGATCATCACACGCTGGCGCATGCCGCCCGAGAATTGATGCGGGAAGGAGGCTGCCGCGCGCTCGGGCGAGGCGACGCCC
>JAYRQX010000126.1:0-1817 GCA_041910415.1 Acetobacteraceae bacterium
GCAGGAGTACAACATCTCGGTGCGCACCGTCCCCAACAACCTGACCGCGATGGTGATGGGCTGGAAGACCAAGGCCAACTTCACGGTCGAGGACGAAAAGGCGATCTCCGCGCCGCCTTCGATCAACTTTGGCGCGCCGCCGGCGGCGGCTCCGGCCCAATCTTCAGCGCCAGCGCAGCCCGCGGCACCTGCGCCGAGCCCGGCGAAGTAAGCCGCGCACGATGACCGCGCGGGCGCCTTCGCGCCTGGCCGGCATATGGCTGCCGGCCGTGCCGGCCTTGCTGGCGTGGCTGGCGCTGCTGGTGCCGGCGATCCTTGCGCCGGCGCTAGCCGCCCCGATCGCCCTGCCCAAGCTCGAGGCGCGCGTCACCGACCTGACGGCCACGCTCGACGCGACCAGTCGCCAGTCGCTGGAAAGCCGGCTGGCGGCGATCGAGTCCGCGCGGGGCGCCCAGGTCGCGATCCTGATGCTGCCGACCACCGGCGAGGAAAGCATCGAACAGTTCGCCATCCGCCTTGCCGAAGCCTGGAAGATCGGCCACAAGGGCCGCGACGACGGCGTCATCGTCATCGTGGCCAAGGACGACCGCAAGATGCGCATCGAGGTCGGCTACGGGCTGGAAGGCACGCTCCCCGACGCGGTGGCCGCCCGCATCATCCGGGAGCGCATGGTGCCGGCCTTCAAGCAGGGCGATTTCGCCGGCGGGCTGGAGACCACGGTGACGGCGATCGAGGCCGCGCTCGGCGGCGCCGACGCATTGCCGGCGGTGGTCACAGAGCCTTCGGGCGGCATCGACCTGCGCGAGCCTGACAAGGCGCCCTGGCTGTTCATGGCGATCGTCGCCTCCGGGTTCCTGCACGCCTTGCTCGGCCTGTTCGGCTCGCTGGTCGGTGCCGCCCTCGGCGGCTGGGTCGGCTACCTCGTTTTCGGCAGCGTGCTCGGCGGCGCGATCGCGGCGGTGGTGGTCTTCGTGCTTTCCTTCGCCCGCATGGGGGGTGGCGGCCGGGGTGGTCGGGGCGGCCTGGGCGGTGGCGGCTGGAGCAGCGGCGGCTTCTCGTCCGGCGGCGGTTTTTCGGGCGGCGGCGGCAGCTTCGGCGGCGGCGGGTCTTCGGGGAGTTGGTGAGATCAACGCCAAACGATTCCTCCGTCATCTGGCCGTCCCCCGCTGGTGGGCGCTGCGCGTGTTTCCGAAAGCCGACCGCGAGGCCATCGGCGAGGCGGTCGCCGCCTCGGAAACGCGGCACCGCGGCGAACTGCGCTTCGCCTTCGAAGGCCCGCTGCCGCTGCGCCACCTGTGGCGCGACGCCAGCGCGCGCCAGCGCGCGGAAGAGCTGTTCGTCAAGCTCGGCGTCGCCGCCCCCGCGGAGCAAAGCGGCATCCTGATCTACGTGCAACTGGTCGACCGCCGCGTCGAGATCCTCGCCGATCGCGGCATCGCGGCCAGGGTGACGCAGGCGCGGTGGGACGCGATCTGCCGAGAGATGGAAACCGCCTTCGCCGCCGGCCGCTGGTACGACGGCGCGGTGGCCGCCGTGGTCAGCGCCAGCGCGCTGCTGATCGAGCACTTCCCGGCCGGCACGCGAAATCCCAACGAACTGCCGGACGAACCGGCCGTGCTCTGAAAGTCAGTGTTGGCGGGACGGCGCGCGGGGTTTCGCAAGGCACTGCCTTGCGCCGCGCGCCGGGACGAGGCCATGCAGGGCCGAGTCCGGGACAGACGAGTCCAACCGCAACGATAACGTCCGGCCCCCGAAGAAGCCCAGCGAATCACCGCGCCGCGCGCCGGGACGAGGCTATGCAGGGCCGAGTCCGGAAC
>JAYRQX010000127.1:0-1795 GCA_041910415.1 Acetobacteraceae bacterium
CGCGGACGAGATCGCGCCCATCGTCACGGCCAATCCGCTCGTCTCGGTGCGGAGCTACGACGCCGAGGAGATGTGCCTCTACGATCTGGGCCAGGTCATCGCGGGCGCCGATGTCGCCGCCCCCCTTGCCCGCGCGCTTGGCGATCCGCGCGCAGGCTTCATCAACATCCCCACCGCGCGCCCGGGCTGCCTGCTCTGCCGCGTGGAGCGGAGTCCCCCCGATGGCGGCCGCTGACGCGGAGGGCTGAACTGCGCTAGCAGGGGGCATGCGAACCCGTCCCCTCATCGGCCTGACGCTCGATTCGGAGCCGGCCGGCGGCTGGTCCAGGCTGCCCTGGTATGCGCTCCGCCAGAATTATTTTTCGTCGGTGCTGGCGGCCGGCGGGTTGCCGGTCGCCCTGCCGCATCACACCGAGATGGCGGAGGCCTATCTGGATGAGGTGGATGGCCTGCTCGTCACCGGCGGCGCCTTCGACGTGGACCCCTCACTCTGGGGCGATGAGCCCGTGCATCCCAAGGTCACGCTCAAGCCCGGCCGCACGGATTTCGAACTCGCCGCCACGCGGGCTGCGCTCAAGCGCGACAAGCCGGTCTTCGGCATCTGCGGCGGGCAGCAGTTGCTCGCCGTGGCCCTCGGCGGGACGCTCGTGCAGCACATTCCGGACGCCGTGCCCGGCGCGCTCGCGCATGAGCAGCCCAATCCGCGCACTGAACCCGGGCATGAGGTCGCCATCGCGGACGGTACGCTGCTGGCCCGCATCGTCGGACGCGGGCGCATGGCGGTGAACTCCGCCCATCACCAGGCGGTCGCGACGCCGGGCCAGGGCGCCGTCGTCAACGCCCTCGCGCCGGACGGCGTCGTCGAGGGCCTGGAGCATCCCGGCTACCGCTTCGCCCTCGGCGTGCAGTGGCATCCCGAATACGCGGTGGACCCCGCAGACCCGCTGATCCTCCAGGCCTTCGTGGCGGCCTGCCGGTGAGCGAGGACGAGACGGACGCCGAGGCCGGGCCGCGCGGCGAACGCATCGCCAAGTGGCTCGCGCGCGCCGGTGTCGCCTCGCGCCGCGATGCGGAGAAGATGATCACCGAAGGCCGCGTTCGCGTCGGCAATCATGTCGTGGACACGCCCGCGACCTTCATCCAGCCCGGCGATACGGTCTCGGTAGACAAGAAGCCGGTGCGGGCGCCGGAGGCGACGCGGCTGTTCCGCCTCCACAAGGCGGCCGGCCTGGTGACGACCCACCGCGACCCCGAAGGCCGGCCGACGGTCTTCGCGCATCTCCCAAAGGAGTTGCCGCGGTTGATCTCGGTCGGCCGGCTCGACCTGAGCTCCGAAGGGCTGCTGCTGCTGACCAATGACGGCGCCCTCGCCCGCAAGCTGGAACTGCCGGCCAATGGCTGGATCCGCCGCTACCGCGTGCGCGTGCATGGCAAGGTGGATGAGCGGGCGCTGGCGCTGCTCGCGCGCGGGGTCACCATCGAGGGCGTCGCCTATGGCGCCATCGACGCGGCGCTGGATGCGCGCATCGGCAGCAATGCCTGGCTCACCATCGCGCTGAAGGAAGGCAAGAACCGGGAGGTCCGGCGGGTGATGGAGCATCTCGGCCTCGCCGTGACGCGGCTGATCCGCACCGCCTACGGCCCGTTCCAGCTCGGCGTCCTGCCGCGCGGCGCCGTCGAGGAGGTGAACCCGAAGGTGCTGCGCGAGCAGCTCGGCGTGGAGGTGCCGACGCGCCGCGAACGGGTTGCCCCGCCGCGCACCGAGGACCCGGCCCCCACCTCCTCCCGCCCGCCC
>JAYRQX010000128.1:0-1697 GCA_041910415.1 Acetobacteraceae bacterium
GAGGGGCGCCGTGCGCGGCGCGAGCGCCCAATCCAGGACCGGGGCGGGTGTGCCGGCGCGGGCATGCTCGCCGGTGCGCGTGGCGGCGAAGGCGATGCCCGCGGCGGTGGCCGCGAGTAGCGTCGCGATGGCGAAGCGGCGGACGTGGGCGCGCATGAAGCCTCCGTGGCGGCGCCAGCCGCCCCTTCGAGCGTACGAAGGGGCGCGCCGCGGGCCCCTCGCGGTTCCGCCGCCGCCGTGGCAGTCGAGCGACAGATTGGGATCGGGTTCGCGATCCGGGGATTGCCTCCTTCCCGGGTGAATGGCCTTGCGGCACGCTGGAGCGGTGAAGGCCGCGCGCCTGGCCGCCATCTTCTGCTGCGTGTTGCCGCTGATCGCGGGGCGGGCCTCCGCGCAGCCGGCGATGGTGACGCGGCTTGTGCTGCCCGGCCTCGCCGCCGACAGCACGCCCGGCCTCGGCGCGGCCGCGCTCACCGCCGCGGAGGCGGCCTGGGTCAGCGCGAACATCCGCGATTACGAGCTGACCTACACGATTCGCGGCTGGCCGCTGGTCTTCACGTTCGAATCGACCGTGCGCGGGGGCATGCCCGTGGCGACGAGCGAACACTGCACGATCGCCGGCGCCGATGAGATCCCCTGTCCGGCGGGCACGGGCGTCTTCACCGTCGAGGGGCTGTTCGCACTCATCGGGCGGATGCTCGCGGGCGGCGCGATGGTCACGCAGCCCACGGAGGATGGCGTCGCCTACGTGCTCGTGACCTATGGCGCGAATGGCGTCCCGGTGAGTATCGAGACCGGCATCCGTGGCGTCCCCGACAGCGAGTCGCGGCACACGGTCTCGGTGCGCGCGCCGGCGCCGTAGCCCCGCGGCGGTCGCTACAATGCCGCATGGCCTTCGACCCTTCCATCGCGACCGAGCCGTACTGCTACCTGACCACCCGCGGCCGCGTGAGCGGCGAACCGCGCGAGATCGAGATCTGGTTTGCCCTTGAAGCTGGCGTGCTGTTCCTGATGGCGGGCGGCCGGGAGCGCGCGCACTGGGTGCGAAACCTCCAGCGCGATCCCGCCGTCTCGGTGCGCATTCGCGGGGTCACGCACGCGGCCCGGGCGCACGTCGTGGCGCCGGGGACGCTGGAGGACGCCCGCGCGCGGGTCCTCCTCTACGAGAAGTACCAGCCCACCTACGACAGGAGCCTTCGCAGCTGGGCCGATACCTCGCTCCCCGTCGCGATCGAGGTCGCGGAGGGCTGACCGGGGGCGGACGGTCAGCGGCGGCGGCGCAGGGACCATTCGCGGCCGCCAGCGGCGATGTCGCGGCGTTCGAAGGCGAGCAGGGCGGCCGCGAAGAGCGCGACGGCGATCGCGAACATCGCTCCCGATCGTGCGAAATCGAACCCGTGGAGCAGCACGCCGCCGCCATCGAACCAGTAGAAGGGCGTGAGCACGCGCCACGGGTCGAGCAGGTCGACGGCCGCTCCGAGGCTGTTCAGGAACCATCCCGCCACGATCAGCCCGATGACCGTCGCCGAGGCGAGCGCGCGCGAGGGGAAGAACGCCGCGGCGAGAAGCGCGATGCCGAGGAAGAGGTAGACCAGCGGCAGCATGGAGAGCGTCGCGGCCAGCAGCCGCCACGGCGAGAGGTCGAGGTCGACCACGGGCGAGACCACGAGGAATCCCAGCCAGCCGCAGAGCGCCGC
>JAYRQX010000129.1:0-5247 GCA_041910415.1 Acetobacteraceae bacterium
GGGCGGGCGGTACTGCGCGAGCTGGGCGAGGATGTCGGGCGGCGGCTTCGACGCGCGGCGCGGGGCGGCGCGCGGCGCCTCGGGTTCCGGCACGTTCAGGATCAGCTCGCGCGCCGCTTCCGCCGTCGCGGGTTGCGGCGGCGGCACCAGCTTGGGGCCGGCGCTGCGCGTCGCGGTTTCCACCTCGCCGATCAGGACTGGCAGCGGGCGGCGCGACAGCGCCGGGCCGAGCGCCACGAAATGTCCGCGTTCGAGGTCGCGGAACATCTCTGCCTGGCGCCGCTCCATCCCCAGCAGGTCGGCCGCGCGCGCCATGTCGATGTCGAGGAAGGTGCGTCCCATCATGAAGTTGGACGCTTCCGCCGCGACGTTCTTCGCGAGTTTCGCCAGCCGCTGCGTCGCGATGACACCGGCGAGCCCACGCTTGCGGCCGCGGCACATCAGGTTGGTCATGGCACCGAGCGACGCCCGCCGCGCCTCGTCCGAGGCCTCGCCCGCCATGGCGGGGGCGAAGAGTTGCGCCTCGTCCACCACGACCATCACGGGTGTCCAGGCTTCGCGGTCCGCGTCGAAGAGGCCGTTGAGAAAGGCCGCGGCCGAGCGGAGCTGCTGGTCCACCTCCACGCTGTCGAGGTTCAGCACGACCGAGGCCCGATGCCGCCGCACGCGGTCGGCGACGCCGGAGAGCTGCGCCTCGGAATGATCCGCGGCATCGATCACCAGATGGCCGTGCCTGCCGGCCAACGTGCAAAAATCGCCCTCGGGGTCGATGACGACCTGCTGCACCCATGGCGCGCTCTGTTCCAGCAGGCGGCGCAGCAGATGGGATTTGCCGGAGCCGGAATTGCCCTGCACCAGCAGGCGCGTGGAAAGCAGCTCCTCGAGGTCGAGCGTCGCGGCGGCGCCCTGCGGCGTCCGTCCCATCTCGATCCCGATCGTCATGCGCGCTCCCAGCCAGGCAGGTCCGAGTCCCGCCGGCGGCGGGGAGCCGCAGGACTAGCGGGCGCGGGGCGGGACGGGAAGCGGGGCGGTCAGGCCTTGGCGGCCGGTGCTTCCCCGCCCCAGTCGCGGCGGAGCGTCGCGAAATGGCGCAGCCGGTCCTCGACCCGGCGATGGATGCTGCCGTCGGGGAAGGCCCCCGATTCGTTGCGTGCGCCGGGTTCCAGCCCCGTCAGCAGCGCCAGCGCCTCATCCGCCATCCGCACCGGCCAGACGGCGAAGCGCCCGGCGGCGCAGGCCTCCACCACGTCGCGGCGCAGCATCAGGTGGCGAATGTTCGAGGCGGGGATGATCACGCCCTGCGTCCCCGTCAGCCCGCGCGTCGCACAGATGTCGAAGAAGCCTTCGATCTTCTCGTTGACACCGCCGATCGCCTGCACTTCCCCGTGCTGGTTGACCGATCCGGTGATGGCGATGTCCTGGCGGATGGGAATCTCCCCGATCGCCGAGGTCAGCACGCACAGCTCGGCGGTGGATGCGCTGTCGCCGTCCACCCCGCCATAGGATTGCTCGAAGACCAGGCTTGCCTGCACGGCGAGCGGGACGTCCTCGGCATAGCGGCCGGCGAAATAGCCGGACAGGATCAGCACGCCCTTGGAATGCAAGGGCCCGCCGAGCGCGACCTCGCGCTCGATATCCAGGATGCGCCCCGTGCCCGGCCGCACGCGGGCGGAGATGCGCGTCGGCCGCCCGAAGCTCTGTCCGCCCAGGCTGTAGACGCTGAGCCCGTTCACCTGGCCGGCGCGCGCGCCCTCGGTGTCGATCAGCGCGATCCCGTCCAGGATGGAGGCGCGCATCCGTTCCTGCGCGCGCGCGGCGCGGCGGCGCTGACCCTTGATCGCCGCTTCGATCTCCACCGCGCCCACTGGCGTCCGGCCTGCCTTGCGCGCGACCTGCGCGGCCTCCACCGCGATGTCGCGGAGCGGTTCGACCTGCAACGCGAGCCGCGCGCCGTCATCGGCCATGCGCGCGGCCTGTTCGACCAGGCGCTCGATGGCGTCGATGCCGAAGACCGGCAGGCCTTCCGCCTTCAGCGCGCCCGCGATCAGCCGGGCCAGCATCGCCTCGGTCTCGGGCGTGCGGTCGGCGTCGTCGTCGAAATCGGCCAGGATCTTGAAATGCTCGGCGAGGTCCGGGTCCACCGAGGCGAGCAGGTAGTAGAGCGTGCGGTCGCCGAAGAGCACGACCTTGACGTCGAGCGGGATCGGATCGGGCTCCAGCGAGACGGTCGTGGAGAAACCCGTCATCCGCCCGATATCCTCGATGACGATGCGTTCCTGGCCGAGCGCGCGCTTCAGCGCGGGCCAGCTCATCGCCTCGGTCAGCAGGGCGCGGGCGTCGATCAGGATCACGCCGCCATTGGCACGGTGCAGCGAACCCGCCTTGATGAGCCGGTAATTCGTGACCAGCACGCCCTGCTGCGTCAGATGCTCCACGCGGCCGAGCAGGTTGCCGACGGTCGGGTTCAGCTCCACCACCACAGGGGCGCAACGGCCGCCATTGTCGGTCGTCAGCAGGATGTTCACGTCGTAGCGCGCGCTGGCCGCGGCGGCGGCGTCCTGCACCGGGATGGCCTCACCGGTCTCGGCGCCGGGCGCGGCGGCGAGGAAGAGCGGGACATGCTCCATCAGGTCCGCACGCATGGTCTCGATGTACTCGAGCACGGCGGGAAGCTCCGCGAAGCCGGCCTTCGCCTCCTCGATCGCCTGGTCGATGACGACGCGCGCGGTCTCCTGCTCCAGCGCGCGCGTGGCCTCGCGGCGTTCCTTCTCGAGGCGCGGGATGGCGCGGACGGCCTGCTCAAGCTCCTTCTCGATCGTCTCAAGTTCGGCGCGCGTGGCGGCCTGCTTTTCCGCGGGCCAGGCGTTGAAGGCCTCGGGCGGCACGACCTTGCCGTCCTGCACGGGTGCCACGGCGAAGCCCGAGGGCGTGCGGAGGATGGCGATGCCCTTCGTCGCCGCCTTCTCGCCGAGCGCCTGGAGCGCCTTCTCCGCCTTGCCCTGGAAGGATTCCTGGATGGCGTTGCGGCGGCGTTCGTAATCCTCGCTCTCGAACACCGCGGGCAGGCCCGCGCGCAGGTCGGCCACCACCTCCCGCACCGCCTGGCGCAGCGCGGGCGCATGGCCGGGGGGCAGGGAGAGCGCAATGGGCCGGTGCGGCACGGAAAAATTGTTCACATAGACCCAGTCATGCGGGCAGGGCCGGCCGCGCGCTTCCTCGTCCAGCAGCAGCAGCACGTCGTCCTTGATGCGGGCTGCGCTTTCCCCGATGGCGAACAGGTTGAAGCCGCGCATGCGCGTGGTTGCGGCGAGCGCGATCGCCTCATGCGCGCGCGGGAAGGCATCCAGCCCCGGGACGGGGTCGAGTTCCGCGCTGCTGGCCGCGCCCAGATGCGCAAGCTCCGTGCGCCGGTGAAGGCGCTCCGGCGCGAGCGGCGCCGGGATGTCCTGTGGCATGACGTTCCCTCTTCGCCCGTGCAGGCCGCCGGGCGTCTGGGCTGATCATGCCATGGCGCGACCGTGCGACAGCCCCGAATTAATCCACCGTCACATGCGCCCGGCGCACGACATCGGCCCAGCGTGCGATTTCTGCGCGTATGAAGGCCTGGAAGGCCTCGGGCGAGGAGCCGCCATCGGGCGTCAGCCCCGGCGGCACGGCGCCGCTCGCGGCCAGCCGCGCCCGGAACTCCGGCTCCTTGCCGATGGCGTCGAGCTCGCGCCCCAGGCGCTCCACGATCGGCCGCGGCACGGCCGCCGGCGCCAGCACGCCGAACCAGGCCGTCGCCTCGAAGCCGGCCAGTCCCTGTTCCATCAGCGTCGGCACGTCGGGCAACTGCGGGTTCCGTCCGGCGCTGGTGACCGCGATGGCGCGGATGCGGCCTTCGCGGATGAACGGCAGCGCGGAGGGGATGTTGTCCATGCCGACTTCCAGCCGCTCGGCGACCAGCTCCGTCAGCACGGGGGCCGATCCGCGGAAGGGGACATGCACCATGTCGATGCTGGTCAGCAGCTTCAGCTGCTCGACCACCACATGGGGCGAGCTCGCGATGCCCGCGGTGCCATAGGTGAGTGCGCCCGGCCGTGCCTGCGCTTCCCGCACCATGTCGGCCAGCGTGCGGATCGGCGTGCGGTTCGCGACCATCAGCACATTGGCGACGCGCGTCATCAGGCCGACGGCGGTCAGATCGTCAGGACGGTAGGGCATCCGCGCGCCATAGACCGCGTAGTTGATGGCACCGGTGCCGATGGTGGTCAGCAGCAGGGTGTGGCCATCGGGTTCCGCGCGCGCCACGACCTCGCCGCCGACATTGCCGCCGGCGCCGGGACGGTTCTCCACCACGACCTGGTGGTTCAGGCGCTGGGCGAGGCGCTCCGCTGTCATGCGGCCGACCAGGTCGGTGGTGCCGGCGGGGGTGAAGGGGATGATCAGGCGGATGGGGCGCGACGGCCAGGCGGCCTGGGCGCGCGCGACATCCGGCGCGGCGAGCAGCGCCGGCGTGGTGAGCAGCGCGCGACGAGTGGTCGAAGCCATCGGGATCCTCCGGCAAGGGGTCGGTTTCGTTGGGGGCAGGGATGTCGCGCCCCGCCCCGGCCCCGCCCCTCTTCGTTGGGGCGGGAGAGGAACGCGCTATTCCACCGAGGCGCCGGAGCGGCGGACGACGTTGCTCCATTTCGCGATTTCGGCGGCCACGAAGGCCTGGAAGGCGTCGGGCGTCGTGCCGCCATCCGGCGTCAGGTCCGGCGGCATGCCGCCCAGATCGGCGAAGCGCCGCGCCGTCTCCGGCTCCTTCAGCACCACGTTGATCTCGGTGGAAAGGCGGTCGATGATCGGGCGCGGCGTGCGCGCGGGCGCCATCACGCCGAACCAGGCCGTCGCCTCCACGCCTGGGAAGCCGGCTTCCGCCGTGGTCGGGCAGTCCGCCAGCGCGGGGCTTCGCGTTGCCGTGGTGACCGCCAGCGCACGGAGCCGCCCGTCGCGGATATGGCCGATGGCGGAGGGCAGGTTGTCGGAGGCCACCTGAATGCGGCCCGCGATCACCTCCTGCAGCATCGGCCCGGCGCCGCGGAAGGGTACGTGGGTCAGATCGATCCCTGCTTCCAGCTTCAGCAGCTCCGCCGTCAGGTGCAGCGAGGTGCCGGCGCCCGAGGAGCCGATGTTCAACTGCCCCGGCCGCGCCTTGGCATAGTCCACCAACTCCCGCAGCGTGCGCACGGGCAGCGAGGGTGTCACGAAGATGACGTTCGGCAC
>JAYRQX010000130.1:0-1955 GCA_041910415.1 Acetobacteraceae bacterium
CCGAACAGCGGCGCCAGCGCGGCAGCGCGCAGGACCAGGCGTCGTCCCGGCGTGACGGGCGATTCGGACATGGGCCGAGGTTTGCACCGGCGCGATTGGCTGGGGAAGTTCGCGGGGCGGAACAGCGGCGGTTTCACCGCCCCTGTGGCAATCCGGCACGCCGCAGGCCTGGCCAAAGAATCGCTAATAAACGACTACAGAATGATGGCCCGGTCCGGATCGACCGCGCGGACCACATAGTCCCGCATGCTTGGCGCATAGGCTTCCCACAGCGTCCGCAAGACAGGCAGCGGCGCCTCATGCCAGTCCACGCGCAGGTCCACGAGAGGAAAGCCCTCGGTCTCGAAGACCAGCAGGGACGCGGAATGAACATCGCCATGCTCCCCGCCGGCGGCTTCGCCTGCTTCCAGACCCCGCAGCAGGCGCTCGGCGAGCGGCAGGCTCGCATCGGCCCCGAAGGCGGCGGCCATGGCGGCGGGGACGCGGTCATTCGCCAGGATGTTGCCGATGGCGACCACGTCCTTGCCATGCGCGTCGTTGTGCGCGGGTTTTACGTGCGCGCCGTGATGGTGCGCCGTGCGTCCCTGGGCATCCAGCGCCGCCAGCTGCCGCCAGCCGTGATGCGGGGTGGAGGCGACCAGCGCCGCGATGGTCTCGGCCGCCGAACAGCCAGAGGCCAGCAGATCGAGCCCCCGCGGCCCCAGGCGCGGATCCGTCCGGTGCTGCGTGAGGACGGCGCCGATGCCGGGCCGGACGAAGGCGACGCGGCTGCCGACCGCCATGGAGGAGGTGGTGACGGCGGCGCCGAACTGACCCGTGCGCGGGCAGCGGCCGATCAGGGAGAATGTCATGCGCGCATTGAACCCGCGGCCCGGCCGCCCTGTCCAGGGCGCGCGGTTCGTGCTGGCATCGGCCGCGCAGAAGGAGCGATGCGATGCCCGACATCAAGGCCCTGGCCGCGGCGATGGACCAGGCCCTGCCCGCCATCCTGGCCGCTGCCGAGCGCGCGGTCATGACCGACAGCGGCAGCTACGACGCATCCGGCGTGAACCGCGTGCAGGACCAATGGGCCGCGCTCCTCGCGGGCATCGGCTTCGCGGTGGAGCGCGTGCCGGTCCCGGGCTTCGGGGACCAGATGACGGCGCGCCTGCCGCTCGGCAACGGGCCGCGCGTGCTGGTGCTCGGCCATGCCGATACGGTCTGGCCCGCGGGCACGGTCGCGGAATGGCCCTTCCGGCGCGACGGCGACCGCATCACGGGCCCCGGCGTCGGCGACATGAAGACCAATGTGGTCATGGCCATGCACGCGATCCGCGTGCTGCTGGAACGCGGCCTGACGGGCCTCGGCAGCATCACCTTCCTGATCGTGCCGGACGAGGAGATCGGCAGCCCGGGGAGCCGCGCCTGGATCGAGGCGGAAGCGAAATGCGCCGACCTCTGCCTGACGCTGGAACCCGCGCGGCCCGGCGGCGGCACGGTGATCGGGCGCGGGGCCATCGGCGCGGTCTATGTGCGCGCGCAGGGCGTCGAGGCCCATTGCGGCGCGGCGCGCGACAAGGGTGCCTCCGCCATCGCCGCGCTGGCGCCGATGATCGCCGAGATCGAGGCGCTGGGCAGCATCGAGAGCGGCCGCTACGCGACCGCCGGCATTTTCCGCGGCGGCAAGGCACGCCAGGTCGTGCCGGGCGAGGCCGAGATCCACTTTGATCTCCGCGCGCCCGACGATGCAGCATCCGACACCTTGCTGGCCGAGCTGCGCGCCATCGCGACACGCCCGCCCGCGGATCCCCGCGTGCGTGTGGAGGTGAGCGGCGGCTTCACGCGGCCGGCCTTTCCTGTCCTGCCGGGGATGCACGCGCTCTATGGGCTGGCGGAAGGCTTTGCGCGGGAGATCGGCGCGCCGATCTTCTCGCTGGTCTCGCGCGGCGGGTCGGACGGCGCCTTCGCGGCGCGGC
>JAYRQX010000131.1:0-1535 GCA_041910415.1 Acetobacteraceae bacterium
GATCGGCTACCAGGTGGACTTCCAGGAGCTCTCCCTCGGACTGTTCCTGTTCAACCACCGGAGTTGCCGGACCACGCTGGCCGTGCACGCCCGAAACTTCCTGGACCTCTATGCCGGCGACGAGGGCGCCGCGGCGCGCGGCGCGGAGGCGGCGCTGGATGCGCGCCCGGGGAGCATCGCGCGCAAGCTTTTTCCGTGCTGCTACGCGACGCACCGGCTGATCGCGGCCGGCATCGCGGCACGCGCTGCGCATGGCGGCGCGGTGCCGGAGGACGCCGACATCACGCTGCTGGTGCCGGCGGGCGGCATGCAGCCGCTGCGCAGGACGCTGCCGCGCACCGGATTGGAAGCGAAATTCTCCGCCGAATACACGGTCGCCGTCGCGCTGTGGCGCGGCGCCGTGGGCCTGGCGGATTTCGAGGATGACGCCGTCTTGCATCCGGAAGCGGCCGGGCGCATGGCGCGGGTGCATGTCATCGAGGAACCGCCGCCGAACGATGGCACCCAAGGCCTGGAGCACGGCACGGCGCGGCTGACCGTCGCCCGCGGCGGCCGCATCGTGACGCGCGGCGAGGTGGGGCCGATCCCGGGCTCCCCGGCGCGCCCGGCGCGGCCCGAGGAGAGGGACGCGACGGTGACGGACTGCCTGGCTCGCTATGGCGCCACCGGCGGCGCAACGCCCGGCACCGCGGCGTTCATGGAGAAGCTGCGCGCGCTGCTGGAGCCCGCGCCCGTCGCGGCCTGAGGGTCAGTCCAGCCGCACATTCCCGGCCTGGGCGACGGCGCGCCATTTCTGCAGCTCGTCACGGATGAACTGCGCGAAGGCCTGGGGCCCGAGCGGCGCGGGCGTCGCGCCAAGCTCGACGATCCGCTCGGCCGTCGCCGGGCTGCGCACGATGGCGAGCGCTTCCTCCGCCAGCCGGTCAATGATCGGCGCGGGCGTGCGGGCGGGCGCGATCAGCCCGGCCCAGCCCACGGCCTCGAAGCCCGGCAGGTTCGCGGCCTCGGCCGCCGTCGGAATCTCGGGCGCCTGGGGCATGCGCTGCGCGGAGGTCACGCCGAGCGCACGGATGCGCCCGGCGCGGATATGCGGCAGCGCGGAGGCGAGGCTGTCGAACATCAGTTTCACGTTGCCCGCGATCAGGTCGGCCATCGCGGGACCCGATCCGCGATAGGGCACGTGCGTCAACTGGATATTGGCCCGCTGCGCGAAGGCTTCCGCCGCCAGGTGCAGGCTGCTGCCCGGGCCGCCCGACGCATAGTCGATGCTGCCCGGCGCCGCCCGCGCGGCCGCGACCAGCGCGGCCAGGTCGGCATAGGGCAGGCTCGGATGCGCGACCGCGATCAGCGGCGTGGTGAAGACCAGCGCAATCGGCGAAAAATCGCGCTCGACGTCGTAGGGCAGCCGGCTCATCACCGACGGGTTGATCGCGAGCGGGCCGGAGGAGGCCATGCCGAGCGTGTAGCCATCCGGCGCCGCATGCATCACCGCCTCCATGCCCGGGATGGAGGCACCGCCGCCGCGGTTCTCGACC
>JAYRQX010000132.1:0-1698 GCA_041910415.1 Acetobacteraceae bacterium
GCAGCGCCGCGGTCAGGTCGCCCAGCGCGTCCTGCAGCACGATGGCCTTGGCGCGCAGCTTGCGTCCTTCGCGCTGCGGCAGGGCGATCGCGGCGGCGCAGAGCGCGCCGATCTCGCGGTCGAGCCCCGCGAGGTCCACGCGCCTGCCGGCTTCGAGCAGGGCGCGCGCGACGGCGACGGTGCCGAGCATGGCGTCCAGCGCGGCATCCACCGCGACGGCGGGAGAGGGAGAGGTGAGGCTTGGTGCTGTCATCGCCGCCATTGGCGCAGCTTCGGGTTACCGGAGGCTTTCGCCGCCGCGATTAACCGCTGCGCAACCGGCGGCGTGCGATCACCGCGCCATGGACGTGACCCTTGGTGGACCGATCGCGCTCGCCGAAGGGCGGATGCGCTGGCTGGAACGGCGGCAGGCCGTGCTGTCGCAAAATATCGCCCATGCCGACACGCCGGGATTCCGCCCGCGGGATCTCGCACCCTTCGCGCAGAGCCTTGCGCAGCAGGGCGCGCCGGTGCTGGCGCAGACCGATCCCCGGCATCTGTCCTCGGCACACGGCACGGACCCGCAGGCACGGCCGGACCGGCGGCTGGTGGAACGCACGCCGGATGGCAATGGCGTGGCGCTCGACGAACAGGCGCTCCGCGTCGCGGATACCGAACAGGCCCATGCGCTCGCGGTGTCGCTGCACCGGCGCTACCTCGGGCTGTTCCGCACCGCGCTCGGGCGGCAGGGATAGGGAGACGGCGGATGGATCTCGATCGCGCCTTGCGGATTTCCGCGGCCGGCATGCAGGCGCAGGCGACGCGGCTGCGCGTGGTGGCGGAGAACCTCGCCAACCGGGATTCGACGGGGGAGAGCCCCGGCGCCGATCCCTATCGGCGCCGCACCATCACCTTCTCGAACCAGGTGGACCGTTCGCTCGGCGCCAGCACGGTGCGCGTTGCGCGCGTCGGCACCCAGCCCGGCGAATTCCCGCGCCGCTTCGAACCCGGCCATCCCGCGGCGGATGCGCAGGGCTATGTGCGCGTGCCCAACGTGGACAGCCTGGTCGAGATCATGGACATGCGGGAAGCGCAGCGGAGCTATGGCGCCAACCTCGCGGTGCTGGAAGCCTCCCGCGGCATGCTCGCCCGGGTGATCGAGGCGTTGCGATGACGCCCTTCGCGATCGGTGCCGCGGCCACGGCCGCCTATCGCGCCGCCCAGGCCCTGCCGCAGGCGGCGCAGGCCGTGGGCGGTTTCGGCGCGGCGCTGGGACGCGCGGTGGAGCAGGCCGTCGAGATCGGGCGCAGCGCCGATGTCGCTTCCACCCGCGCGCTGACCGGCGAGGGCAGCGTGACCGATGTGGTGCTCGCGGTCTCGCGCGCGGAACTCACGCTGCAGACCGCGGTGGCGGTGCGCGACCGCGTGGTCGCCGCCTATCAGGAAATCGCCCGGATGCCGATCTGACATTCGGCCCGGCGCCGCAGGAGGCGGGGCCATGGACACGACGGTGCTGGCGGCGCGCGATGCGCTCTGGCTGACGGTGCAATTGGCGGGGCCGCCGCTTGGCGCGATGCTGGCGGCCGGCCTCGTCATCGCCATCCTGCAGGCGCTGACGCAGGTGAACGAGGCGACGCTCGGCTTCCTGCCGAAACTCATCGCGCTCGGCGCCGTGCTGCTCTTCGCGGGTCCCTTCATGGCGCAGGCCATGCGCGGGCA
>JAYRQX010000133.1:0-3013 GCA_041910415.1 Acetobacteraceae bacterium
AAAGGGCGCCCTGCGGCGCCCTTTCTGTTCGTTGGCGTGTCGCCTGCGGCTCAGCGCAGGACAATCTCCACGCGGCGGTTCTGCGGCTCGCGGACGTTCGGGCCGGTCGGCACCAGCGGGCGGCTGAAGCCGTAGCCGGCGGTGTGGATCGCGTTCCGCGGCACGCCCTGGCGGACCAGCTCGGCGGCCACGTTGTTGGCGCGGCGGATGGAGAGGCCCTGGTTGTACTGCGCGGAGCCCACCGTATCCGTGTGGCCCGCGACCTCGATGCGCGTGACCTGCTGGGTGCGCGCGGCCTGAGCGGCCTGGCCCACGATCTCACGCGCCCGGGCGGTCAGCTGGTCGGAGGCGAAGTCGAAGAAGACCAGGAAGCTGCGGGCCGGCGCGGGGGCCGCGGCAACCGGCGCCGGCGCCGGGGCGCGGCCGAAATTGTAGCGCACGCCGATCAGCGCGGAGTTGTTCACGTAGTCGGCGTTGAACCGCACCGTGCCCGTGCTGCCGCCGGTCTGAGCCACGCTGCCGTTGAAGTTGTGCGAGGAGGTCGAGAAGTAGCGATACTCGGCCGTCAGCGCCAGGCCCGGCACCGCGCGGATCGGGTAGGTCAGGCCGACGATGCCCTGCCAGGCGAAGGTGCCGTTCGTGTCGCTGATATTGACCGACGACGTACCGCCGAAGCCGTCATAGGCGCGGTTGCCCACACCGGCGTAACGGACCCAGGCGTAGCCGACACCGCCGCCGACCGTCAGGTGCACCGGCCAGCCCATCGTCGAGCCGATGTCATACATGAGGTTCGCCATCAGGCCCATGCTGGTGATGTAGCCGGCACGGTTGGAGTTGAAGACAGCGCCCTGCGTGTAGGACTGGCTGGCGGAGTTGACGTCGTTCGAGCGGTAGTTGCCTTCGGCCTCGATCCGGAGGCCGTTGCCGAAGCCCCAGCCGGCGCTGATCAGGCCGACGAAGCCGACGCCCGTCTCGATCCGCATCGATGCGGCCGGGACCAACGTGCCGGTTGCGTTCGTCTGCACGAAGTTGGGATTCGCGGTATTGTCGGAAAGCCAGTTCGCACCGGCACCGGCCGCGACATAGATGCCCGACACGGGCTGCGCCTGCGCGGCGAGCGGCAGTGCCAGCATGGTCGCGGCCAGAAGCGTCTTGCGGAACGACATCACGGGATCCCCTTTCTCCACGGCCAGCGGCCATCGCCGCCTCAGCCCATCATGCCGAGCACGATATGTCCGCTCTTCGCCTCGCGCCACGCCCTTGACGGGAATTGGAGAAGAGCGGCGCGCACCTGTGGCTTCACGGCCACAGCCGGGCCGGCTGGCCACATGAAAAAGGGCGCCTCGCGGCGCCCTTTCTGTTCGTTGGCGTGTCGCCTGCGGCTCAGCGCAGGACGATCTCCACGCGCCGGTTCTGCGGCTCCCGCACATTCGGGCCGGTCGGCACCAGCGGGCGGCTGAAGCCGTAGCCCGCCGTGTGGATCGCGTTCCGCGGCACGCCCTGGCGGACCAGCTCGGCGGCCACGTTGTTGGCGCGGCGGATGGACAGGCCCTGGTTGTACTGCGCCGAGCCCACCGTGTCCGTATGGCCCGCGACCTCGATCCGCGTGACCTGCTGGGTCCGTGCGGCCGCCGCCGCCTGGCCGACGATCTCACGCGCCCGGGCCGTCAGCTGGTCCGAGGCGAAGTCGAAGAAGACCAGGAAGCTGCGGGCCGGAGCCGGAGCCGCCACAATCGGGGCGGGCGCCGGGGCGCGGCCGAAATTGTAGCGCACGCCGACGAGGACGGACTGGTTGTTGTTGTCCGGGCTGACCGAGGTACGCCAGGGGATCTGGTTCCCGACCGCCTGGCTGATCGTATAGGTGCCGTTGATCGTCCCGGTCTGGGACGAGAAGTAGCGATACTCGGCGGTGAGCGACAGGCCCGGCACGGCGCGGATCGGGTAGGTCACGCCCGCGATGCCCTGCCAGGCGAAGCCGCCCGTGGTGTCGTTCAGGCGCACCGTGTCACCGAAGCCGAGGTAGGTGCTGGCGCCGACGCCCGACCAGCGGTTCCACGCATAGCCGATGCCGCCGCCGACGGTGATATAGACCGGCCAATTCATGGTCGATCCGATGTCGTACATGATGTTGGCCATCACCCCCATGGTGGAGATGTAGCCGGCCCGGCCCCAGGTCCGCTGCTGGGCGGGGCTCGTCGCGCTGTCGAAGCTGCGGAACACCGACGAATCGACGTCGTTGTTGCGGTAGTTCCCTTCGACTTCGACCCGGAGACCATTGCCGAAGCCCCAGCCGGCGGAAAGCACGCCCACGAAGCCCGGGCCGGTGCTGGTGCTGAGGGAGGCATTGTTGGTGGTCGGCGCCGTAAACGCCGGATTGATCGTGGTCAGCGGCAGCGGCGACGAATCGCGCTCATGCCAGTTCACACCGGCGCCGGCGGCCACATAGATGCCCGAGACGGGCTGCGCCTGGGCAGCAAGCGGCAGCGCCAGCATGGTCGCGGCCAGAAGGGTCTTGCGGAGCGTCATCGGAACCTTCCCAATCCTGTGTCTTGGCCCCGTCCCCCAAGACGACGCCCGAATCGTTAGCGAGATGTTAGGATTCCAGCCGCAGCCTTGCCAGTGCTCGCGACCGTCGCTCACACGATCCGGAGCGCCTGTTGCCCTGGCGCAACACACAACCTTGGGACGAAAAAGGGCGCCCGCAGGCGCCCTTCCCTGCCCCGCCGGCGCACCAGGCTCAGACCTGCGGCATGCCCTGCGGCATCGTCACTGAGGCATTCCTTGCGGAATGACGGTCTTCACGAGGCTCGCATCCAGCGCCTCATACTCGTGATAGCCGATGGTGTCGTAGAGCTGCTGGCGGGTCTGCATCCGCTCGATCATCCTGTGCGTGCCGCCATGCTCGGCGATCGAGGCGTAGAGCTCCTCCATCCCCCGGGCCGCGACGCGCAGGTGGCTCACCGGCCAGATCACCATCGCATAGCCCATCTCCTGGAACTGCTTCGCGGTGAAG
>JAYRQX010000134.1:0-1743 GCA_041910415.1 Acetobacteraceae bacterium
CGGGGCGGGAGCCGTCGGGGAGGGCGGGAGCGGTGTAGGTCATGCGGGCAGTGTAGGGCCGTGACGCCGTTCGCGACCGAGGGCCCGCGGCAACGGGGCGGTGGTCCCTGCGCAGGGGTGCGCCGGTGCGCGACGCTCTTCGGTGGACATTCGCACGATGGAGGTTCCGATGGCCGGACCACGGATCGCGATCATCTATCAGACGGGCGAGGGCCACACCGCAGGCATCGCGGCGCGCATCGCCGACGGGCTGGCGGCGAACGGCTGTGAGCCCGAGACGCGGGACATCGGCGCCGCACCGGGCGCACTCGGCGGGTTTGACGGCGTCGTGGTGGGCGGTTCGGTGCACATGGGGAAGTTCGGCAAGGAACTCGCGGCGTGGACGAAAGGGCATGCGGACGCGCTGGCGGCGATGCCGAACGCGTTCTTCAGCGTGAGCATGACGGCGGCGGCGCACGATGAGGCGCACCTCGCGCGGGCAGGCGAGGTGGCCGATGCCTTCTTCGCGCGGACGGGCTGGCACCCGGACATGGTGGCGCTGCTCGGCGGAGCGCTGCTGTACACGCGCTACGGCTGGATCAAGCGGTTCGCGATGAAGCGCATCGCCGCGCACGAGTTCCCCGGGCTCACGGACACGCACAAGGACTACGACCTCACCGACTGGGAGGCGGTGGACCACTTCGGCAGGGATGTCGCGGCGCACATGCGCGCGGGGACAGCGGTGGCGCGAGCGGGGTGAGTCTCAGCGCCAGGCGGTGTCGTCCTCGGCGGGCGGGGGGTGGGTAGCCGTGTGCTTCACGAACGTCTGGCCTTCGAGGAACCAGCGGCGCTCCTCGAAAGCACGGCGGAGGCGTTCGAGCTCGGGCGTGGCATCGAGGGCGACGGTGAGGGCGCCGTCGGTCTCGGCATGGAGGGCGGCACGTTCGGCCATCCACAGTTCGAGGCCGCGGCCCGCGTAGCCCGGCGCGACCACGGGCGGACGAACGCGCGCGAGCCCGCGGCCGTTTTCGCGCACGGCGACGGCGCCGACGACGCGGTCGCCATCGGCGAGGACGAACCAGCCGGGACGGCGTCCCAGGGTGAAGGGCCAGGGGTCCTCGCCGGTGAGGGCGGCGATGGCATCGGCATCGTCGCGGCGCTGTTCGCGCACGGTGAGCAGCGGCAGGCGGCGCTCCATCGTGACCATGAGCGGGCCGCCGGGAGTGGCAGGGGCGCGCCCGACCGGGCTATAGCCGTGGCGGCGGAAGAGATCCTCCAGGAGGGTGCCATCCGGCGCGGCGATGCGCGCGTAGCGGATGCCGTGCTCCTGGAGGATGCGTTCGACGCCGCGAAGGAGGGCGCGCCCGGCGCCGGGAATGCCCGAGGCCAGCAGATCGATGGTGGCGATGCCGTCCTCGGCGGTCCAGCGGGCGATGGCCGCGAGCCGCCGCCCGGCATCGGCGACGAGCAGGTGGTGGCCGGTCTGGGCGAGGAGGGCGAGGCCGCGGGCGGCGGCTTCGGCGGCCCCGGGGTATTCGGCTTCGCTGCCGGCGAAGGCGGCGCGGAGGATGGCGTCGCAGGCGGGGGCATCCTCCGCGGCGAAGGGCCGGACGGTGAAGTCGCCGCCGCGCAGGGTCATCCCACCACCGGTTCGAGGAATTCGATGCGGTTGCCGAAGGGGTCGAAGGCGTAGAAGCGGCGATAGCCGGGGAGTTCGCGGTCGAGCTGGATGTGCACGTTCGCGGCTTCGAGGCGGGCGCGGAG
>JAYRQX010000135.1:0-2193 GCA_041910415.1 Acetobacteraceae bacterium
ACCTTCCGCGAAGACGGCATCCACGAGCGACAGTACCGGCGCCGTCGAACGGAAGGAGACGTCGAGCGGCCTTTCGCGGAACTCCAATTGCGCGTCACGGGCGAGCCGCTCATAGAAAAGCTTCTCGCGCCGGAAGCCTTCGGAATCCGCGCCCTGGAAGCCATAGATCGCCTGCTTGGCGTCGCCCACCGCGAAGACGCTGCGCGGCTTGTCGTTGGCGCCGAGGCCGGCGAAGAACTCCGAGGTCAGCGCGCGCACGATGCCCCATTGGCCCGGGTTGGAATCCTGCGCCTCGTCCAGCAGCACGTGATCGAGGCCGCCATCGAGCTTGTAGAGGATCCAGGCCGAGCCGGGGTCTGACAGGATGCGGCGGGCATTGTCGATCAGGTCGTCGAAGTCGAGCGCGCCGGCGCGTTCCTTGGCCAGCGTGTAGCGCTGCAGCACGGGCAGGCTGATGGCGAGCAGCGCGCGGGTGCCGGCGATGAGCTGCGCGGCGCAGCGTCGGGTTTCCTCGGCGATGACGCGCTGCGCCTCGGCGGAGAGCGTGTCCTGCACCGCCTGCCGGCTGGCACCGCAGCCCTGGGTCGCGTAGCTCTTCCTGGGCTCGCCTTCCTTCGTCAGCAGAAGGCCGCGCCACTCCTCCCAGCGCACTGCGCGGGCCGGGATGTCCAGCGCGATCCAGTCGCGGATCGCCGTGCCGCGCGCCTTGTCGTTGTCGTTGCGGCTGGCTTGCAGATGCGACGCCGCGGCGATGAGCGGCGCGGCATCGATGTCGCAGCCTTCGCGCAGCACGCTCTCCTCGCTGACATCGTGATCGAGCCCGAAGCGTGCGGCGAGTGCACGGGCCAGCGCGGCCACGCCCAGTTGATCGTCCAGCAGCGCGGCGAGCTTGCCGCGGCTCCTCGCCAGCGTGCCGACCAGCTCGGCGAAGCGTGTCGGCGGCACCAGCCGCGCGAGGTCTTCCAGGATCGCACGGCGCGCGCCCTGCATCGGCTCGCCCAGCACGGCGTCGCGCGCCTCGGCGAGCATGGCGGCGGCATCGGCGTCCTCGATCACCGCGAATTCCGGCGCGAGGCTCGCTTCCAGGGGGAAGGATCGCAGCAGCGACTGCGCGAAGGCGTGGATGGTCGCGATGCGCATCCCGCCCGGCTGCTCGAGTACGCGCACGAACAGCGTGCGCGCGAGGGCGAGTTCGTCATCCCTGGCATCCCGCCCGCACAGCGCGTGCAGCCGCGTCTTCAGCTCGCCATCCGGCAGCGTCGTCAGTTCACCCAGCGCGCGGCCGAGCCGCGTCGCCATTTCCGCCGCCGCGGCCTTGGTGAAGGTCAGGCACAGGATGCGCCCCGGCGCGACGCCCGACAGCATCAGCCGCAGCAGCCGATCCGTCAGCAGCTTGGTCTTGCCCGATCCCGCGGAGGCCTCGACCCAGGCGGAGACGAGGGGATCGGCCGCCTCCGATTGCAGCCGCTCCGCGCGCGCGAGATTGTCGGCCGAGGCGCTCACGACGCTTCCTCCTCGGCGATGGACCATTCGGCGATCCGGGCCAGGTGGTCGTAGTCGCCGCCCGGTGCGCCGCGGCCGGGATGGGGACGGCTCTCGAAGGGCGCGTCGCCCAGAAGATAGCGTTCGGCGAGTGCGGCCAGGCGATCGGCGGCGAGGTCCGCGAGCGGGATGCCGGTGTCCTTTTCCGCGATCAGCCGTGCCCTCACCTCGCCGGGCACCTCCCCGCCGGTGAGGCGCCAGTAGATCATCCCGGTCGTGCGGCTGCCGGCGGGTGCGCCAGGGAAGCCGCCGCGTTCCAGGATCAGCGCCTCCATCGGCAGTTGCGGCGCGGCGCCGGTGGCGAGGTCGCGATCGGAGGGGGTGCTGCCGGTCTTGTAGTCCACGACGCGCCAGCCGCCATCGGCGAGCCGGTCGATGCGGTCGGCACGCGCCAGTACGACGATCTCTCCATCGCCCACCCGCAGCGTGGCCTGGCCCTGCTGTTCTGTCATGCAGGCGAGCAGGCGGCCATGCTTCCGGAGTTCCTCTTCCTGTTCCACGACGAAGCGGCCGATATGGCCGAGGCGCGGGCCCCAGAAGGCGACGATGGCGGGACGGGACTCGTACTCCGACAATGCTGCCTCGGCCGCCCGTTCCCAGGCGGCGATGGCCGCGGCCGCGCCCGGCCAGCCGGCGCCAAGCACGCTCAGA
>JAYRQX010000136.1:0-2379 GCA_041910415.1 Acetobacteraceae bacterium
AAGGCGGGCAGGGGCCCGGGCGGAGTCCATGCGCCCATGATGCGCTGTGCTGCCCCTGCTTGGGAACCATCGTCAGCCCAGGACGAAATCCACCAGCAGCTTGACGTTGAGCGTCACGATCAGCGCCGCCGCCGCCCAGCCCAGCGCCAGCTGCCAGCGCGGCGCAGCCAGCGTGCCGAGCCGCGTGCGGTCGCCCGCGAAGAGCATCAGCGGGATGACGGCGAAGGGGAGCTGCAGGGAGAGGATGACCTGGGAGAGGATCAGCAACTGCGCCGTGCCCGATGACCCGTAATACCAGGTCACCAGGATCGCCGGCACGATCGCGACCAGCCGCGTCACCAGCCGTCGCATCACGGGCGAGAGGCGGAATCGGAGAAAACCTTCCATCACCACCTGGCCGGCGAGCGTCGCGGTCACGGTGGAGTTGAGCCCGCAGGCGAGGAGCGCCACGGCGAACAGCGCCGGCGCGGCCGCGCCCAGCAGCGGCGCCAGCAGCTCATGCGCCTGGCCGATCTCGGCGACCTCGGTGTTCCCCGTGCTGTGGAAGGCGGCGGCGGCGGTGATCAGGATCGCCGAGTTGATCAGCAGCGCCAGCGAGAGGGCGATGGTGCTGTCGATGGTCGCGAAGCGGATCGCCTCGCGCTTGCCGACCTCCGTCTCCTCCCAGGCGCGGGACTGCACGACCGCGGTGTGAAGGTAGAGGTTGTGCGGCATGACCGTGGCGCCCAGGATGCCGAGCGCGATGTAGAGCTGCGTCTCGTTCGTCACGATCGACGCCGAAGGCAGGTAGCCGCGCAGCACCGCGCCCCAGTCGGGATCGGCGAGTGCGATCTGCGCGATGAAGCAGCCCGCGATCAGCGCGATCATGCCGATGATGAAGGCTTCCAGCCAGCGGATGCCCTTGTTCTGCAGCCAGAGGATCAGGAAGGCGTCGAGCGCGGTCAGCAGCACGCCGATGAGCAGCGGGATGCCGAACAGCAATTGCAGCGCGATCGCCGTGCCGATCAGCTCGGCGAGATCCGTGGCGCAGATCGCGATCTCGGCCAGGAACCAGAGCGGGTAGGCGACGGGACGCGGAAAGCGGTCGCGGCAGAGCTGCGCGAGGTCGCGCCCCGTGACGATGCCGATCCGCGCGCAGAGCGCCTGGAGCAGGATCGCCATCAGCGAGGAGAGCAGCGCCGCGGCGAGCAGCGTGTAGCCGAAGGCGGACCCGCCGGCGAGCGCGGTCGCCCAATTGCCGGGGTCCATGTAGCCGACCGCGACCATGTAGCCGGGGCCGAGGAAGGCGAGCAGCTTGCGCGCAGCGCTCGCGCCGGCCGGGACGCGGACGCTGCGATGGACCTCCGGCAGGCTGCGGGGATCGCGCCGGTCGTCGGCGTCCGGGCGCGTCAGCATGCGCGGGCCCCGGGTCGTTTCATCCTCGATGACTGTTCAACTCGACAGATGATCAGGTATTGTTCCGGAATCAGAACCATACCCGCAAGGTGGGCGATGGCGCCGACGGGCGCAAGGCCTCAATCGGGGTCCTTGGGCTTCGCCTCGGCCGCGCTGGTGATGCCGCCATGGGCGCCCGACCAGCCGACGGGGTCTTCCAGGAACTTCCGCACTTCCTTGAGCGCGTTCTCCGAGAAATAGGGCCGCTCGCGGCAGACCTCGAGCACATCCCACCAGGTGCAGAGGTGGTGCAGATGGAGGCCCATGTTCTTCATCGTCTCGAAGGAGCCGGGGAAGACGCCGTAGTAGAAGACGACGAAGGTGTGCTCGCAGACGAGGCCGGCTTCGCGCAGCGCATTGGCGAAGCGGATTTTTGAACCGCCATCGGTGGTCAGGTCCTCGACCAGCAGGGCGCGCTGGCCCACGGGCACGTCGCCCTCGATCTGTGCGTTGCGACCAAAACCTTTCGGCTTCTTCCGGACATAGGCCATGGGCGCCATCATCCGGTCGGCGATCCAGGCGCCGAAGGGGATGCCGGCGGTCTCCCCGCCCACCACCACGTCGATCGATTCGTAGCCCACATGGCGGCCGATCTTCTCGACGCCGAGCTCCATGATGCGGTTGCGGGCGCGCGGGAAGGAGATGATTTTCCGGCAGTCGATATAGACCGGGCTCTTCCAGCCGCTGGTAAAGGTGTAGGGCTCCTCCGGGCGGAAATTCACCGCCTTGATCTCGAGCAGGATGCGGGCGGTGGTGAGCGCGGCGTCGCGATCCCAGTCGGAGGCGTGGAGCGTGGTCATGGCGCGGAATCCCCAGGCGAACGGCGCCTGTCCTAACGGGGCCGGGCGCGCGCGTCCATGACCGCGCCGGTCTGGGTCCTGGCCGACCCGCGCGCCGGCACCGCGGCGCAGGCGCTCGGCATCGCGGAACGGCTCGATGCGCCAT
>JAYRQX010000137.1:0-3424 GCA_041910415.1 Acetobacteraceae bacterium
GCCCGGTGCTGGCGCAGACCGGGGGCGGCGGGTGGTCCGTGGTGGGCGTGGCGTCGCGCGTGGCGCGGGAGATCGCGCTGGGGCTGGCGGTGCCGGTGGGGGCGGTGGGGCGGTAACGCACTACGCCAACAAAGTGCAATTAATAGAGCCTTAAATGCACTATGAAATAATGGTCCCAGTTGAGAGATTCGAAGAGCTGTCATATGCATCAGCAAGTTCAGGGCAGATTTTCGTTATTGGCCGGAACAGGCGGCCCTCAGCACCGATACGCCCTTCTGATCCGGGCGCCCAGGCATGGACGTCGGTCCAATGCGCATCCGCCAGCCACTGGCAGAACTCATCGAACGATTTGTCGCGAGATACAACTCCAGAAATCGTTTGATCCGAATCAGAGCCATCATGCGACGGAAGCTGGATGTTCCAATAAAAGCTGGCTCTATTGAAAGGCAAGTAGAACGCGACGCCGAACCCGCCCAGTGGAATTACCGTTATGTGGTGACCGCCGTTCCAAGCATCGTTGTTTGCAACTGACCAGCCGCCATGCTCGACAGGCTCATACTCGCGACCACTGGAAGCTTCAATGAGCGGGAGATACTGTGCAAACTCACGGCAGCCTACTAGGCAGATAGGGACGCCGCAAACATTATCAACAGAGTCGGCCACTGTCCTGCAGAAGTGAGTGACGCATGACTGGATCTCGGTTGGACAATCTGGAGGGAAGAACATCATGCGTATTGAGATTCCGGCACTCTGTATTTGTAATGCTTGGTCGGTCCTGTGTTCCATTAGGCGCTGATATGCAACCTGCGACCCGATCCACGCTTCTTGCCGTTCACCAACAAGTCCGTTTCGAATCTGGTAAAGTTTTGACCCGTCACGTTTCGCTATAAGGAAATCAGGAGCTTCGCGACCGTTATGATTCTGGAATTCTCTAGCATCTTGGACCAATTGTTCGAAGTCTCTTGTAACAGTGCTGTTCGCCAAGAATTGGTTTGATAGGTTAATATTTCCTGCAAATCCGACCAAACTGTCGTGAATCCACGGGCGTACTTTGATGACTGGTTCCAAAATCGGGTTTAAACGGCCCCCTCCATTTGCACGCTCAGAGCCGGTGTCGGCAAGCATGCAAGACCATCCGTCATGAACGGACGCAAAAACTAACGTCAATGTTGGAGCTTCACACCAGCGGCTCCACGAACACCTTCACCTTCCCCCCACACGCCAGCCCCACTTCCCAGGCCCGTTCGTCGCTGATCCCGAAATCCAGCATCCGCGGCGTGCCGGTCTTCATCGCGTCCTTGGCCGCATCCGCCACCGCGCCCTCGATGCAGCCGCCACTGACAGAACCTTCCATCCGCCCGCTCATCGTCACCGCGAGCCGCGATCCCGCCGGGCGCGGCGAGGAGCCCCAGGTCTCCACCACGGTCGCGATCGCGACCTGCTCGCCCGCGGCCTTCCAGGCCGCGGCGGTGGTCAGGATGTCACGGTCGTCGCTCATGCGGCCCATCTCCCTCGGCGCTCCGCTTGCGGATCGGACAGCGTCGCGATCAGCGCAGCGAGGCTCGCCAGATTATGCACCGGGCGGAACTCGTCCACATGCGGCAGCATGGCCCGGATGCCCTGTGACTTGGGCTCGAAGCCCTGGAAGCGCAACAGCGGGTTCAGCCAGATCAGGCGCCGGCAGGACATGCGCAGCCGCTCGGTCGCCTCCGCCAGCCCCACGGCGCCCTCGCGATCGAGCCCGTCAGTGATCAGCAGCACCACCGCCCCCTGGCCCAGCACGCGCCGCGCCCAGAGCCGGTTGAAGCGATCCAGGCTCTCCCCGATCCGCGTGCCGCCGGACCAGTCCGGCACCAGCTGCGCCACCATCTCGAACGCCACCTCCGCATCGCGGTGCCGCAACTGGCGCGTGACATTCGTCAGCCGCGTGCCGAACAGGAAGCTGTGCACGCGGTCCCGGTCGTTCGCGACCGCGTGCAGGAAATGCAGCAGCACCTGCGCGTAGCGCGACATGCTCCCGGAAATGTCGCAGAGTGCCACGAGCGGCGGCGGGCGCACCACGCGCCGGCGGCGCTCCAGCGCCAGGATCTCGCCGCCCATCCGCAGGCTTCGCTTCAGCGTCGCGCGCAGATCGACCGACGGCCCCGCGGGGTCGGGGCGGAAGCGGCGCGTCTGCCGTTCGTCGAGCGGCAGGACGAGCTTCCGGATCGCCGTCTTGGCCTGGTTGATCTCGGCGGCCGACATGGCCTCGAAATCCATCTGCTGCAGCCGCTCGCGCTCGCTGACCGTGAAGGTCATGTCGGTCAGGGGCTTTTCTTCGCCGGGGGCAGGGGGCTTGGGCCTGTTCTCGCCCTGCATGGCCTCGGCCAGCCGCCGCGCGCCGGGCGGCGCCTTCTGTTCGTCGGGCTTCTTCCCCGCCTCCAGCATCGCCATCGCGGCCGCGTGCTGCGCGGCTTCCGGATCGCGCCAGAAGAACTGGAAGGCATGGTCAAAAAGCTCGAAATGCTCGTGCCGGTGCACCATGACGGCGCGCATCGCGGCATGCACCTGGCGGCGGTCGCCGATCTCGACATGCGTCAGCGCATTCAGCGCCGCCATCGTCTCGCCGGGCCCGAGCGGCAGCCCCGCGCGCCTGAGCAGCCGCGTGAAGGCGAGCAGGTTGTCCGCGAGATGCCCGTGCGCGCCGTGCACCGTCGGCGCGCGGCCCCGCGCACCCGCCAGGATGCGGGCGGGATCGCGCGGGTTGGTGGCGTCGCGGGGCGGGATCACCGGGGCCTCTCCATCTCGCGACGAAGATAGGGCGCCGCGGGTGCGGCGCCTACCTGACGGAGAATGTGAACCTTTTCGCAGACCGTCGGCGCCTTCGGCCCTATCCGCCGCGCCACGCCATTCACCATGAAGGAGACGACGAATGCCTCGGATCGACCTGTCATTCCTGCTGCTTGCCGCGCTCTCGCTGCTGGCCGGTGTCGGGATGGGTATCTGGATGGGCATCGCCCATGACTTCCAACTCGCGCCCGTGCATGCGCATCTCAACCTGCTCGGCTGGGCCTCGCTGGCGCTGTTCGGCCTGACCTACCGCGCCTGGCCGGAGATGGCCGCAAGCCGCCTCGCGACGCTGCATTTCGCGCTGACGGCGCCCGCTGCCGTGGTGTTCCCGGTGGGTATCGCGCTGTCCATGCGGGGCATCACGATCGTGGTGGCCATCGCGGCCTCGCTCGCCTGGTTCGCGGGCGTCGCGCTGTTCCTGGCGGGGCTGGTCCGCCTTGCCACCGCGCCCGCGCGGCGCATGGCATTGCAGCACGCGGCCTAGCGGCGCATGTCAGGACGGCGGCGCCGTCCCGAACTCCCGCGCGAGCGCCGCCCAATGGCGCCGCTGCGCGCCCAGCGTCGCGGCGAAGCCTTCCGGCGTGCCGCCGCGCAC
>JAYRQX010000138.1:0-1662 GCA_041910415.1 Acetobacteraceae bacterium
CCGGCGTCGAGCAGCGCGCCCAGCACCTCGGCATTCGCGTCGGTGCAGAGATACAGGAAGTCGGTGAAGCGCAATTGCGTGTGCACGCGGTTCGGATCGGCGCCCGCATCCAGCAGCGCGCGCACCAGCGTGGGCTGAGTGCCGGCCTTGGTCAGCGGCGTCCAGCCGTGCAGCGTCTCGGCGTTCACATCGGCGCCGGCTGCGATCAGCGCGCGCGCGATCTCACCCGCCGCCTTGCCGCGCCCGATCGTCATCAGCGGCGTCAGGCCCTGGCGGTCGCACGCATCGGCCGGCACGCCGAGGGCCAGCAGGAAGGCGACACCCTCCGGCCAGCAGGCCTCAGCGGCGACATGCAGCGGCGCTTGGCCGCCCGGACCTTCCTGCGCGTCGAGCGGCGCGCCCGCATCGGCAAGCGCCTTCAGCCGCGCGATATCCCGCGTCCGCGCCGCGTCATGCGCGGAGAGGGTGGCGCCATGGCCCGCGGCCTGCAGCGCCTTGGCGAGCAGGCTGACGGCACGCTTGCCGGCATGTTCGGCCCAGAACAGCGCGGACCGGCCCCGGCGGTCGGTGACGCGCGGATCGGCGCCGTGTTCCAGCAGCAGGCGGATGATGGCGGCGTTGCGGCCCACGAAGGCGTCGAACAGCACCGGCCGGCCGCCGAAGGTTGGATGTGCCTCGCCGATCCGGGCATCGACATCGGCGCCGGCCTCGACCAGCATCTTGGCGATCTCCGCCTCGCCTTCGCGCGCGGCGACGTGCAGCGGTGTCTGTCCCTGCGGCGTGGGGGCGGAGGGCGATGCGCCGGCGGCAAGCAGCGCGCGGACGACGGCGAGCGCGCCCGTCTCCACCGCCGCGACCAGCGGCGTGTGGCGGCCGTCATGGCTCGGCTTGTCGAGCCAGTCGCCGGGGGCCACGAGGCGGGCGGCGCGCTCCGCTTCGCCCTTGAGCAGGGCGTCCATCAGCCTGTGACCGGGGTGCGGGCCGAACATGGCGGCAGTCCTTGCGGCACCGTCACTATGCCCGCAACCCGCCCGGCCGTCACGCGGCGGGACAACGCCGCAGCGCCGCGCAGGCGGCGGCCGGCCCGTGCAGCGCTACCGCAGCACCTCGAAGAACCCGCTCTCCTCGTCCATCCGCCCATGCTCCCGCGCGCGGAAATCGTAGCGGGAGACGACGCCCACGACGCGCCCGTCGCGGCAGACCGGCAAATGGCGGAAGCCGCAATCCGTCAGCATCCTGAGCGCATCCATCGCCTTCTGGTCGGGGCCCAGCGTCACGCAGCCCCGCGTCATCACCTGGCTGAGCTTCGTGTGCTTCGCGTCCAGCCCCTCGGCCAGGCAGCGCACCGCGTCGCGGCCGGTGAAGATGCCGATGAGCTTGTCGCCCTGCTCCACCACCAGCACCGCACCGACGCGGCGCTTGTGCATGGTGGCGCAGGCCTCCGCGACGCTGGCCTCGGGGCCGAGCGTCAGCGGCTTCTGGTCCCGGACCATCTCGCCCATGGTGCGTTCACGCATGGCGGCATTCCTCCGTGCTCGGGGAAGCTTACAGCGTATCGGTGGCCCGCGCGCCTTGATTCACCGCAACAGGCGCGCCCGGCGCGTCACTTCATGTGGACGTAGCGGCCGGGCGCGTCGTCCAGCGCCGGCAAGCCGGCAGCCG
>JAYRQX010000139.1:0-1708 GCA_041910415.1 Acetobacteraceae bacterium
GAGGAGCTGCGCAAGGCGGGGGTGATCTTCTGCTCGATCTCGGAGGCCCTGCGGACAGCGCCCGCTTCAGGCAGCGCAGCGTAAAGCTGCTGCGCGTGTGCCGCACGCCGGGGAGTCGATAAATCTTCTCGCGCAGCAGGCGTTCGTAGCCCGCCGTGCCGCCGACCGCGCATTTCAGCACGTAGTCGTATTCGCCCGTCACCAGCCAGGCTTCCAGCACCTCCGGCATGGCGCTCACCGCTTCCTCGAAGCGGCGGAGGTTCTCCTCGTCGTGCCGGTCCATCATGATTTCCAGGAAGACCGTGTCGGGCATCCCCAGCGCCGCCTGGTCCAGCACCGCGTGGTAGCCGCTGATGACGCCGGCCTGTTCCAGCCGCCGCACGCGGGTCCAGCAGGGGGAGGGAGAGAGGCCCACCTCCTCGGCCAACTCGGCATTGGTCAGGCGCCCCTGGCGGGACAGGGCGCGAAGAATTCGGCGGTCGGTGGCGTCCATCCCGGAAGCTTCTTCCGAGATTTCGGCGCTGCACAACAGAAAACGGAAGCAACCCCTTGCACGCCGCGCGCATCCTGCCTTCATGGACGGAAGCCAGGATATCAGGAGTCCCATGGGCAGCATTCAGCGCCCCGACGCCTCGCTCGACGACCGCTGGGACAAGCAGGGCGAGACCGTCCTGCTGACCGGCACCCATGCCCTGGTCCGCCTGCCGCTGCTGCGGCGGGAGATGGACCGGGCGATGGGCTGGAACACCGGCGGCTTCATCTCGGGCTATCGCGGCTCGCCGCTCGGCAATTTCGATCGTGAGCTGTTCCGGCAGACGAAGCGGCTGAAAGAGCACAACATCGTCTTCACGCCCGGGCTGAACGAGGACCTGGCGGCGACCGCGATCTGGGGCACGCAATCCAGCGGTCTGATCGAGGGCGCGACCATCGAGGGCATTTTCTCGATCTGGTACGGCAAGGGGCCGGGCGTCGATCGCTCTGGCGACGTGCTGCGGCATGCGAACTCGGCGGGCACCAATCCGCGTGGCGGCGTGCTGGCGCTGGCGGGGGACGATCCCGCGTCGAAATCGTCCACCATCACCTCGGGCTGCGAATACGCCTTCATGGATGCCGAGATCCCGGTGCTCGATCCCGCCGATGTGGGGGAGGTGCTGGCCTTCGGGATCAAGGGCATCGCGCTCAGCCGCTTCGCCGGCGTCTGGGCGGGGATGAAATGCGTGGCCGACACCATGGACGCGTCGGCCAGTGTCTTCGTGGACCCGGCGCGCTACGCGACGGTGGAGCCGCGCGGGCTGCCCGCCTCGCCGGACGGCATCCACATCCGCATGCCCGACAACCCGCTCGCGCAGGAAGCGCGGCTCCGGCACTTCAAGCTGCCCTATGCGGTCGCCTTCGCCCGGGCCAATGGCTTCGATCGCCTGGTGATCGACAGCCCCCGCGCCCGCTACGGCATCGTCGCGCGCGGCAAGGCCTATGCGATGCTGCGGCAGTCCATGGCCGAAGCCGGCATCACCGACGAGATGGCGCGCGACCTGGGCCTGCGGCTCTGGAAGGTGGGCCTCGCCTGGCCGCTGGATACCGAAGCCGCGCGCGCCTTCGCGGAAGGGCTCGACGAGATCCTCGTCGTCGAGGACCGCCGCTCCTTCCTCGAATGGCAGCTGCGGGAGGCGCTGTATCACGCGGCGCACCGCCCGCGCGTCGTCGGCAA
>JAYRQX010000140.1:0-27430 GCA_041910415.1 Acetobacteraceae bacterium
ATCGGTCTTCTCCGTTCTCAGCCCGAACTCTGTGCCATGTCAGGCCAGGGTGTTGAAGTATTCATGCTCCCGCGTGTCCGCATGGGAGATGCGCATTTCGATGGGGCGATCGCCGATCGCGACGGCCACGCGCAGGATGCGGAGCACCGGCGCGCCGGCGGAAACGCCCAGCGCCGCGGCGACATCGGCGGGCGCGGACACGGCGCGCAGCCGCTCATCGGTGCGGATCACGGACAGCCCGAAGCGCCTCTGGTAAAGGCCGTAGACGGTGCCGTCGCGTCCTGCGAAGCCGGCGCGGTCCAATCCGGGAAACAGCGCCTTCGGCAGCCAGAGGTCGTCCAGCACGACCCGACGCCCGGCGATCCGCTGCAGGTTGCGCGCGAAGATCATCGGCGTCCTGGGTGCGATCCCCAGATGCGGGGCGACCCAGGCAGGGCAGGGGACGGCGCCGCGGAACTCCAGCAGTTCGGTCCCAGGCGGCACGCGCGCCCCGTCCTCGGGCCGGATGTGGAAGAAGTAGAACGCCGTGCGGTCGGGGCCGTGATCCGGCACGAAGGTGCCCTTCCCCTGCCGTCGCACCAGTGCGCGCGCCGCCACCAGCTCGTCCACCGCGCGCCGCACCGTGCCGATCGCGCAGCCGAAGCGTGCGGCGAGCTTTGCCTCGGACGGCAGGGGCGTGCCGGCCGGGTATTCGCCGGCGGCGAGCGCCGCTTCCAGCGAATCCCGGATCAGGCGCCAGAGGGGCGGTTCCGCATTCACGGCAGTCATCTAACTCATCTAGTTGACCTGGGGTCAAGCGCCGCCTAGCCTCCGCCCACCCGCAGCGAAAGGGAGGGAGCGATGACGATCCATTTCGTCGTCCATGACGAAGGCGATTCCGTCGGCGTGGTGGTGGTCGAGGGGCTCAAGGCCTCCAACCGCATCAACGGCTGGATCATGGACCAGGACAAGATGATCGAGTTCGACGCCAGGAACGACATCCCGATCGGCCACAAGCTGGCGATCAAGTCGATCAGGAAGGGCGATACCATCATCAAATACGGCGTCGATATCGGCCGCGCCATCGCCGACATCGCGCCGGGCGAGCACCTGCACGTGCACAACGTCAAGACGAAGCGCTGGTAAGGGAAACGCGACCATGGGCATCAAGCTGAAATCCGTCTCCTTCGATGGCTGGCGGCGCGAGAACGGCCGGATGGGCGTGCGCAACCACGTCATTGTCCTGCCGGTGGACGACCTGTCGAACGCCGCCTGCGAGGCGGTGGCGAACAACATCAAGGGCGCGATGGCGATCCCGCATTCCTACGGCCGCCTGCAATTCGGCGCCGACCTGGACCTGCACTTCCGCACCCTGATCGGCACGGGCTGCAATCCGAACGTGGCCGCCGTCATCGTCATCGGCATCGAGCCTGGCTGGACCGGCAAGATCGTCGAAGGCATTGCGAAGAGCGGCAAGCCGGTCGAAGGCTTCGCCATCGAGCAGAACGGCGACATCAACACCATCGCGAACGCATCCCGCGCCGCCTACAGGATGGTGAAGCACGCATCCAAGCTGAAGAAGACCAGGGCCGACCTGGTCGAGCTCTGGGTTTCGACAAAGTGCGGCGAATCCGACACCACGTCCGGCCTGGCGTCCTGCCCGACCGTCGGCAATTCCTTCGACAAGCTCTGGGAGAACGGCAACACGCTGGTCTTCGGCGAGACGACGGAGCTGACCGGCGGCGAACACCTGGTTGCCGCGCGCTGCAAGACGCCGGAAATCCGCGCCCAGTTCCAGGCGATGTTCGACCGCTACCAGACGGTGATCGAGACGCACAAGACGTCCGACCTGTCCGACAGCCAGCCGACCAAGGGCAATATCGAGGGGGGCCTGACCACCATCGAGGAAAAGGCCCTCGGCAACATCCAGAAGATCGGCAAGAAGTGCACGGTCGATGGCGTGCTCGACAAGGCCGAGATGCCGACGCACAGCGGTCTGTGGTTCATGGATAGCTCGTCCGCGGCGGCGGAGATGGTGACGCTCTGCGCGGCCTCGGGCTACGCGGTGCACACCTTCCCGACCGGCCAGGGCAACGTCATCGGCAACCCGATCCTGCCGGTGATCAAGCTGACCGCGAACCCGCGCACGCAGCGCACGATGTCCGAGCACATCGACGTGGACGTGACCGGGATCCTGCAGAAGACGATGAACATGGACGATGCCGGCGAGGCGCTGCTCGACTGCATCATCCGCACCGCCGATGGCGAGCTGACGGCGGCCGAACTCCTCGGCCACCGGGAGTACAGTCTGACGCGGCTCTACGAGAGCGCGTAAGTCTCGCGCATGGGGAGGGGCCTCGCGTCCCTCCCTTCACGCCACGCGCGGCAGTTTCTGCTCCACCAGCGCGGCCAGCATGCCGCCGCCATAGGGGATTGCCGCGTCGTTGAAGTCGTAGTGCGGGTTGTGCACGTCGCACCCGCCCGCCTCGCCCACGCCGTTGCCGACATGGATGTAGGCGCCGGGCTTCTCCAGCAGCATGTAGGCAAAATCCTCGCTGCCCATGACGGGCGGGCGGTTGCGTTCGACATGCTGCTCGCCGACCAGGCTGGCCGCGGCATCGGCCATGGCCGTCGCTTCGTCCGGGGTGTTGATCGTGGGAGCCGCAATCTCCTTGAAATGCACCTCGGCCGTCGCGCCGTAGCCGGTGGCGATCGCCGTCGCGATGGCGCGCGTGCGCTCCTCGACCAGCTTCATCGTCTCCACGCTGAAGGCCCGCGCGGTGCCCTTCAGCGCCACGCGGTCGGGGATGACGTTGTAGGCCTCGCCTGCCGTGAAGCCTGTCACGCTCAGCACCGCAGCCTGCGATGCCGGCACGTTGCGCGCCACGATGGATTGAAGCGACGACACGATCTGCGCGCCGACGATGACGGGATCGACGGTCGCTTCCGGCCGCGCGCCATGCCCGCCGCGGCCCTGGATGACGATGTCGAAGAAGGCGGCGCCGGCCATGATCGGCCCGCCCCGGATCGCGAACTGCCCGACCTGCAGGCCCGGCCGGTTGTGCATCCCGAACACGGAATCGCACGGGAATCGCTCGAAGAGCCCGTCGGCGATCATCGCCTGGGCGCCGCCGCGGCCTTCCTCGGCGGGCTGGAAGATGAAGTGGATCGTGCCGTCGAAGCGTTTCGTCTCGGCCAGGTAGCGCGCGGCGGCGAGCAGCATGGTCGTGTGCCCGTCATGGCCGCAGCCATGCATCTTGCCCTCGATGGTCGAACGATGCGCGAAGCCGTTCGCTTCGGGCATCGGCAGCGCGTCCATATCCGCGCGCAGCCCGATGCGGCCCTGGCCGTTGCCGTTGCGCAGCACGCCGACGACGCCGGTCTTGCCGATACCCGTATGCACCTCGACGCCCCAGGACTTCAGCCGCTCGGCGACCAGCGCGGCCGTGCGGACCTCCTCGAATCCAAGCTCGGGATGGGCGTGGAAATCGCGGCGCCATTCGGTCAGCTCGGGCTGCCAGGCGCGGATATGATCGACGGGGTTCGTCACGGCGGGACCTCGATGCAAGGGATGCCCGGGGTATAGGGCGCGGCGCGAAGCTGGGCTAGCGTTCGGCTCAGAGCGAAACTGCCGGACCGACGAGGAAACACCATGGCCGCGATATGGCTGAAAAAGGCCCAGAAGACCCCCGCGAGCAACGAGGACGCGGCCCGCGCCGTGGTCAGCGAGATGCTGGCCACGATCGAGAAGGGCGGCGAGCAGGCCGTGCGCGACTACGCGAAGAAGCTGGATGGCTGGGACGGCGACATCATTGTCGGACCCGAGGAGATCGCGCGCCGCTCGGCGGAACTCGATGAGACGACGAAGGCGGACATCGACAATGCCATCGCCCGCGTGCGCCGCTTCGCCCAGGCCCAGCGCGCGAGCGTCCAGGATTTCTCCGTCGAACTCGATCCGGGGATCGAGGCCGGGCAGAAGCTGGTGCCGGTGAACTGCGTCGGCGCCTATGTTCCCGCCGGCCGCTACGCCTATATCGCCAGTGCCTATATGGCGATCGCGGTCGCCAAGGCCGCGGGCGTGCCCTTCGTCGTCGCGGCCTCCGCCCCCTATCGCGGCGGTCCGATCAACGCGAAGCAGGTCTACGCCATGCACCGCAGCGGTGCGGATGTGATCCTGACGCTGGGCGGCGTGCAGGCAATCGCCGCGCTGGCGAACGGCTTGTTCACCGGCCGCGCAGCGGACGTGCTGGTCGGCCCCGGGAACAAATATGTCGCCGAAGCGAAGCGCATGCTGTTCGGACGCGTCGGCATCGATGTCTTCGCCGGGCCATCCGAAGTCTGCGTCATCGCCGACAGGACGGCCGATCCCGACATCGTCGCCGCCGATCTGGTCGGCCAGGCCGAGCATGGGCATGAAAGCCCCGCCTGGCTCATCACCACCGACCGCGCGATGGCCGAATACAATCTCAGGCGCATCCCCGAACTGATCGAGGCCCTCCCGCCCACCGCGCGCGATGCCGCCGGCGCCGCCTGGCGCGATTACGGTGAAGTCGTGCTCTGCGACACGCGCGAAGAGGCGGCGAAGGTCTCCGACGACTATGCCTGCGAACATCTGGAAGTGCAGGCCGCGGAGCTCGACTGGTGGCTCGGGCGCTTGACGAATTATGGGTCGCTCTTCCTCGGTGAGGGCAGCACCGTCGCGTACGGCGACAAGGCCGCCGGTCCCAATCACATCCTGCCGACGAAAGGCGCTGCGCGGTATTCCGCAGGCCTCTCCGTGCACAAATTCCTGAAGCCCCTCACCTGGCAGAAGGCGACGCGCGACGCGAACAGGCTGCTCGGCCCCATCGTCGCGCGCATCTCGCGGCACGAAGGGATGGAGGCGCATGCGCGTACCGCCGATCTGCGCCTGAGGAGATGGTATCCCGACGAGACGTTCGACATGGGCGTACCCGTGCAGTCCTGAACGGGCCACGACAACAGGAAGACCGGAGAGAACGTCATGATCGCCCGCCGCCCCCTGCTCGCGACCCCGCTTGCGCTCGCGACCGCGCCTGCCTTCGCGCAGGCCGCCTATCCCGATCGCCCCGTGCGTTACATCGTGCCGTTCACGCCCGCCGGCATCACCGACATGATGGCGCGCCTTGTCGGGCAGCGCCTGTCGGAGATCTGGAGCAGGCCGGTGGTGGTGGAGAACCGCCCCGGCGGCAATGCGCTGATCGGCGCCGACGCCGTGGCGAAATCACCCGCCGATGGCTACACGCTGCTCGCCATTACCTTGACGCATGCGGTGAATGCGACGCTCTTCCCCAATGCCCCCTATGATTTCCGGCGCGATTTCTCCGCGGTATCGATTCTCGCCTCTGTCCCGCTGGTGGTCTGCGTGAACGTCAACAACCCCGCACGGACATTGTCCGACCTCGTGGCCTTTGGGCGCAGCAACACCATCAACGCTGGATCGTCGGGCAACGGATCGCCGCCGCACCTGGCCCTGGAAACCTTCCGGCGGGTCGCGAATCTGGGCGATCGCGTGACGCATGTGCCCTATCGCGGCGGCGCGCCCTCGGTGACGGATCTCGTGGCCGGCAACATCCAGCTCCTGATCTCCAACCTGCCCGAATGCATCGCGCAGATCCGCGGCGGCAGGTTGCGTGCGCTGGCGGTGACGGGTCCACGGCGCCATGCGCAGCTGCCTGATGTGCCGACGGTCCGTGAGGCCGGCATGCCGGGTCTGGAAATGACGAACTGGACCGGCATGGTCGTGCATTCGCAAACGCCGGACGCCATCAAGGCGATCATCGAGCGCGATACGCTGGTCGCCATGCGCGACGCGGAGTTGCGCCGCCGCGGCGAAGAGGCGGGTTTCGACCTCGTCGGCTGGGATGCCGCGCGTTCGGCCCGCTTCATCGCGGACGAGACGCAACGCTGGGGCACACTCGTCACCGAAGCCGGTATCAGGGCCGACTGATGCGCCTCTCGCTGTCAGATGCGGAAGCGCTGGTGCGGAGGACGTTGTCCGCGGCCGGCGCCAACACGACCATGGCGGAGACGACGGCGCGCGCACTGGTTGCTGCCGAAGCGGCGGGGCAGGCGGGGCACGGCCTGTCCCGCGTGACGCAATACGCGGCGTTCCTGCGCAATGGGCGTGCCGATGGGAAGGCCGTCCCCGTTCTCGTGAACGAACGGGGTGGCGCGGCCCTGGTTGATGCCGGCCATGGCCTGGCCTATCCGGCCCTCGCCGTGGCGGAACGGGAAGCGGCGTGGCGCGCCCGGGCACACGGCGTGGCCTTTGTCGGCGTGACGAACAGCCATCATTCCGGCGCCATGGGCCTGCCGGTCGAACGCCTGGCGGGTCTTGGGCTCGTTGCGCTCGCCTTCACCAACTCGCCTTCCGCCATGCCGGTGCCGGGCGGCAGGCGGCCGCTGATGGGGACGAACCCCATCGCCGCCGCATTCCCGCGCCGCGACGCCCCGCCCTTGGTGATCGACCTCGCCCTTTCGGAAGTCGCGCGCGGCAAGATCATGGTGGCGGCGAAGGAGGGAAAGCCCATCCCGCAGGGCTGGGCGCTGGACGCGGACGGCAACCCGACAACCGACGCTCAGGCCGCGCTGGCCGGCGCCATGCTCGCGATGGGCGGCACGAAGGGCGCGCTGCTCGCCATGGTCGTTGAATTGCTGTGCGTTGCGTTGACCGGCGCGGCCTTCGGGTTCGAGGCGGATTCCTTCTTCAAGGACGAAGGCAACCAGCCGAGGCTGGGCCAGGCGTTGCTGGGCATCGATCCCGGCGCGCTTTCAGGCTCGGCGACGTTCCTCTCCCGCGTGGAGGCGTTGATCGCGGCCATGCACACCGACGAAGGTGTGCGCCTGCCCGGTGCACGGCGGCAGGCCCTTGCCGCCAGGGCCGTGACGGAAGGGATCGAGATTCCAGACGCGCTCGCCGCGCGTCTCCGGGACATGGCGGACGGCCATGCCGCGTGACGGCGCCGTGTCGTGCCGATTGTCTTCGCGCGCGATCCCATGGTTCAGTGGATTGGCGGTGCTGCCTGATCTTTCCGCCAGCAGCGCATGCCGAGTGGACAAGGAAACATGCCCATGCTGCTCCGCCGGGCGGTGATCGCCGCATTCTCCCTGCTGCTTGGCCTGCCGGCCCTGGCGCAGCCCGGCGATCCCTCCTTTACCGTCGTCAATCGGAGCGGGCGTGTGATCTACGCGATCTTCGCCTCGCCAGCCTCGGATTCAAACTGGGGTCGTGATCGGCTCGGCCGCAACACGCTGCGGGACGGCCAGAGCTTCGCGATCCGCCTGCCTGCCGGCGAGTGCACCTACGATATCCGCGTCGTTTACGATGGTCAGGGTGGCCCGTCCGAGGAGCGGCGTGGGGTGAACACGTGCGAGGCGCGCGAACAGGTGTTCAGCGGGCGCGAGCAGGGCGGGGCCGGCGGCCGGCCGCCGGCGGCGGCTCCCAATCCGTCCTTCAATCTCGTGAACAATAGCGGCCAGTCCGTGCGTGAACTCTACGCGTCGCCCTCCACCGATCAGAATTGGGGGCCGGACCGATTGGGCGCGGACGTTGTGCCGGCGGGCCAGACCTTCCCCGTGCGGTTGCCCGCGGGCGAGTGCATCTACGATGTCCGAATTGTCTACGCCAACGGTCAGGCAGAGGAGCGACGCAGGATGAATCTCTGCGAGATCACGAACCTGACCCTGCCGCTTCCGTAGGCTTTCTTCGTCATGCGCAGAGCGGGGCGGCCTGGCATTGTTCAGGGCCGCCCCGCTTCAAGCCGCGGGGCCCGGTTCTAGGCGGCGCGGGCGTCCTGGATCGCCTTCCACACCGTCTCCGGCGTAGCGGGCATGTCCATTTCAGTGACACCGGCGTCGGACAGGGCGTGAATGAGAGCATTCATCACGGCCGGCGGGGATCCCACGGCACCCGCTTCGCCCGCTCCCTTCACGCCGAGCGGGTTGGTCGCGCACGGCACCTCGATCAGGTCCACGTCGATATCAGGCAGGTCGTCGGCGCGCGGCAGCGCGTAGTCCATGAAGGAAGCGCTGAGCAGCTGGCCGCTGTCGGGATCGAAGGCCGTGCGTTCGAGCAGCGCCTGACCGATCCCCTGCGCCACGCCACCATGCACTTGGCCGCGTACGATCAGGGGGTTGATGGCATGGCCCACATCGTCCACCACGATGTAGCGCGGGATGCGGACGATGCCGGTTTCCGGGTCAACCTCCACCTCGGCCACATGGCAGCCATTGGGGAAGGTGTGGCTCTCGATATTCGCGATCTCGAGCGCGTCGAGCAGCGTGGCGTCCTCGCCCTCTGAGACCTTGTCCATCTGGATCTTCGCCAGTTCGAGGATGCCGACGCCACGATCCGTGCCGACCACGCCGAAGCGCCCATCCTTCGCCGTGAACTCGATGTCCGCGATCGCCGCTTCCAGATGCTCCGATGCGGCCTTCTTGCCCTTCTCGACGACTGAAGCGGTCGTCACCAGGATGGCCTGGCCCTCGGAATAGAGCGAGCGCGCGCCGCCGGTCCCGCCACCATTGGGCAGCGTATCGGAATCACCTTGTTTCACGCGGATCCTGTCGATCGGAATGCCGAGCTCGTGGCTCGTCAGCATGGCGTAGGCGGTTTCGTGGCCCTGGCCGGTGGACTGGGTGCCGACATAGACATCGGCGTACCCATCGGCGGCGAAGCGCACAGCGGCATTTTCCGTGGCATCGCCACCCGTTGCCTCCAGGTAGTAGGCAAGGCCGATGCCGCGTCTCCTGCCCTGGCGCGCGGCCTCGGCCTTGCGGGCGGCGAAGCCCTGCCAGTCGATCTTGCGCAGCGCTTCATCCATGAGCCGCTCGAACTCGCCGGAATCGTAGCGCTGCTTCATCGGCGTGACATGCGGCATGGCCGACGCAGGAACCATGTTCCTTCGCCGAAGCGCGATGCGGTCCACGCCGCGTTCACGGGCGGCCGCGTCGATCAGGCGTTCGACCAGGTAGTTGGATTCCGGACGTCCCGCGCCGCGATAGGCATCGACCGGGACGGTGTTGGTGAGAACGCCGATGACGTTCGCATAGATCGCCTGGAAGCCATAGACGCTCGCCAGCACCTTGGTGCCGGCGCCGGTCGGGATGAACGGCGCGAAGGTATTGAGATAGGCCCCCATATTCGCCCAGTTCTTCGTGCGCAGCGCGAGGAAGCGGTTGTCCGCATCCAGCGCGAGTTCGCCGAGCGTGATGTTGTCGCGCCCGTGCGTATCCGACATGAAGGCCTCGGTGCGCTCCGAGGTCCATTTCACGGCGCGCGTCAGCTTGCGGGCCGCGAAGCAGCAAAGCGCGTGTTCGGCATAGAGGTAGAGCTTCATGCCGAAGCCGCCGCCGACATCGGGGGTGACCACCCGGAAGTGGCTCTTCGGCAGCTTGAAGACCACGTCCGCCAGCAGGTTCTGCACCAGCCAGGATCCCTGGGTGTTGGTCGTCAGCGTCCAATGCGCCTTCGCCGGATCATATTCGGCAACGGCGGCCCGGGCTTCCATGCTGGCCACGACGACCCGGTTGTTCACGACCGTCAGGCGCGTGACGTGGGCCGCACTCGCAAACAGCGCATCGGTCTTCTGCCGGTCGCCGGCGTGCCAGTCGAAGCAGGTGTTGTTCGGTGCGCTCGGCCAGATCTGCGGCTGGCCGGGCTGCGTTGCGATGGCAAGATCCGTGGCGGAGGGCAGGACCTCGTAGTCCACCTCGATCGCATCCGCGGCGTCGCGCGCCTGCTTGCTCGTCTCCGCGACGACGAAGGCGACGGGGTCGCCGACATAGCGCACCGTCTCCTCGGCGAGCGCCAGGCGCGGCGTTTCCGAACGCGGCGTACCATCCGAGTTATTCATCGGGATGACGCAGGGAATGGGGCCAAGCCCCTCGGCCTTCAGGTCCTCGGCCGTGTAGACGCCGAGCACGCCCGGCAATGCGCGCGCGGCTTCTGTCGCAATCGACCTGACCCTGGCATGGGCATGCGGGCTGCGAAGCAACACGCCATGCGCTTCCCCCGGCACATGGATGTCATCCGTATAGCGTCCGCCGCCCTTGAGGAGGCGCGGATCCTCGACACGGCGGAGTGACTGGCTCAATCCGAACCTGGCCATGCGAAACCTCCCGAACGATCTGCCCCCCGCATCATCTGCGATGAAGCGGGGGAAGGAAAAGGGGGTCAGTGCGCTGCGCTGCCGGGGGCTGGCGGCCGGCCGCCCCACGACTTCACCTTTTCGCGCATCCACTGGAAGACGACGTAGAGCATCGGGATCATGAAGATGCCGATGATGGCGGCGGCCAGCATGCCGCCGAAGACGGCCGTGCCGACCGCGCGCCGCGACATCATGGCCGCACCCTGGGCCCAGACCAGGGGCACCAGACCCAGGATAAAGGCGACCGAGGTCATCATCACGGCGCGGAATCGCAGCCTTGCGCCCATGATCGCGGCGTTGCGGATGGAAAGCCCTTCCTCGCGCTTCTCCTTGGCGAATTCGACGATCAGGATTCCGTTCTTGGCGGCCAGCGCGATCAGCACGACGAGGCCGATCTGGGCATAGATGTCGAGCGGCATGCGGGCCACGAAGAGCGCGCCGAATGCCCCGAGCACGCCGACCGCGACCGACAGCAGGACGGGGATCGGGATGGTCCAGCTCTCGTACAGCGCGACCAGGAACAGATACGCGAAGAGCACGGCCAGGGCCAGGATGAAGCCGGTCTGCCCAGCCGCCTGCTTTTCCTGATAGGCGACGGTGCTCCATTCGAAGCCGTAGCCCGGCGGCAGGACCATGGCCGAGATGTCCTCCATCGCATTCAGCGCGGTGCCTGAGGAGATCCCGGGACGGGGGGCGCCGTTGATGGAGATGGCCCGGTAGTTGTTGTAGCGGAAGATGGTCTGCGGCCCGACGATCGTGCGCGTATCCGCGAAGGCGCGCAGCGGCACCATGTCGCCATTCGCATTGCGGACGTGAATGCGCCAGATGTCGTCTATGTCGTCGCGGTTGGCCGCTTCCGCCTGGAGGTTGACCTGCCAGGTGCGTCCGAAAAGGTTGAAGTCGTTCACGTAGAAGCCGCCGAGCGTGGCTTGCAGCGCGGCGAAGACATCCGAGATCCGCAGCCCGAGCGCCTGTGCCTTGTCGCGGTCGATGTCGAGGTAGATGGATGGCGTCGTGGCGTTGAAGGTGGAGAAGACGGCGCCCAGGCGCTGATCCTGGTTCGCCGGCACGATCAGCCCGAGCATGGTCGCGCCGAGTTCCGCCGGCGCCCGGCCCTCATAATCCTGCAGGATGTATTCAAAGCCGCCCCCGGTACCGAGGCCGATGATGGGCGGCAGGTTGAAGGCGAAGACATTGGCCGTGCGGACGGCCTGCCCGGCCGCGAAGACACGCCCGATTGCCGTCTGCACCGACATCTCCGGCGTGGTTCGCTCCGCGAAGGGCTTCAGGCGGGCGACGAGGAACGCCGAGTTGGACTGCGCTCCGCCGTCGATCAGCGAGAAGCCGACGATTGCGAGGGTGCCCTCGACCGAGGGGATGGCGCGCAGGATGCCCTCGACCTGCTCGACCGCGGCGCGCGTGCGCGCGACCGAGGCGCCCTGCGGCAACTGCACCTGGACGAAGAAGGCGCCCTGGTCCTCCTGCGGCAGGAAGCCCGAGGGGGTGCGTTCACCCATGAACCAGATGCCTGCGCCGAAACCCGCTGTCAGCAGCAGGGAGAGTGCCGCGACCCGTACAAGCCGCGTGACGCCGCCTGCGTAGCGGTCGCGTGTCCAGTCGATCGTCCGCAGCACGTAGCGGATCGGTCCCCGCCGTGGGCCGTGGTGGGGGCGCAGGATGACGCCGCAAAGCGCCGGCGAGAGGGTCAGCGCGTTGATGGCGCTGATCACCATGGCGGCGCTGATGGTCACGGCGAACTGGCGGAACAGCTCGCCGGACAGGCCGGGGATGAAGCCTATGGGAACGAAGACCGAAAGCAGGACCAGGGTGATGGCGATGATCGGCGCGGTGATCTGCGCCATTGCCTTCTTCGTGGCTTCCTTGGGCGTGAGGTGCGGTTCCTCCTCCATCACCCGCTCGACATTCTCGACGACGACGATGGCGTCGTCCACGACGATGCCGATGGCGAGCACCATGGCGAGCAGCGAGATGGTATTCGCCGAATAGCCGAGCGCCAGCAGGATCACGAAGGCGCCGATCAGGCTCACCGGCACGGCGACGGTCGGGATCAGTGTCGCGCGCAGGTTGCCTAGGAACAGGTAGACGACGATGACGACGAGGATGAAGGCCTCGCCCAGCGTCTTCAGCACCTCCCGGATCGTGTCGTTCACGAAGTCCGATGTGTCGAAGAAGACGCGGTGATTGATGCCTTGCGGATAGCGCGTCCGCAGCTCGTCCATGGTGCTCCGGACGGCCTGGGCGGTCTGCACGGCGTTCGCCCCCGGCGCAAGGTAGATGCCGAAGGTCACCGCCGGGCGGCCGTTGTAGCGGCTTTCCGTGTCCATGCTGGCCGCGCCAAGCTCCACCCGCGCGACGTCGCGCACGCGCAGCGTCGAGCCGTCCGGATTGGCCCGCACCAGGATGTTCCCGAACTCCTCGGGCGAGGTCAGGCGCCCGCGGGTTTCAAGGTTGAGCTGGAATTGCTGGTCGTCGCCGATGGGGCGTGCGCCGATGCGTCCGACCGGAGCCTGGACGTTCTGCTGCTGGATCGCGGAGATGATGTCCGATGGCGTCAGGTTCAGGCTGATCAGCCGGTCCACGTCGAACCAGATGCGCATGGAGTAATCGAGCGCGCCGAACAGGTTCACCTGGCCCACGCCGGGCACGCGGGCCAGGCGGTCGAGGATGTTGATGGTGACGTAGTTGGACAGGAAAAGCGGCTGGTGCTCCCCGTTCTCCGAGTAGAGGAAGATGAACTGCAGGATGGCCGATGACTGCTTGCGCACGGTGACGCCGTTGCGCTGCACCTCGATCGGAAGGCGCGCCAGCGCTGCCTGCACGCGGTTGTTGACGTTGACGGTCGCGATGTCCGGGTTGGTGCCGAGCTGGAACGAGACGTTCAGCGAGTACGTCCCGTCATTGGCGCTGTTGGAGCGCATGTAGATCATGCGGTCCACGCCGTTCACCGAGCTTTCGATCACCTGGGCGACCGTCTGTTCCACGACCGTGGCGGAGGCGCCGGGGTAGCGCGTCGTGACCGAGACCTGCGGCGGCACGATGTCCGGAAGCTGGGAGACGGGAATGCGGAGCATCGCCAGGGCACCGGCCAGGGCGGTGACGATGGCGATGACGATCGCCAGCCGTGGGCGATCGACGAAGATGGCGGAAAACACGTCTGGTCAGCCCCGTCCGGCCGGGGTCGTCGCTGGCGGCGTGGCGCCGGGTCGCGGTGGCGGTGCGGAAGCCGGGGCGGGGTTCACCGGCTGTCCCGGCCTCACGCGCTGCACGCCTTCGACCACCACCCGCTCGCCGCCCTGCAGCCCGTCCTCGACGATGGCCGTGTCCTGCATGGAGCGGCCGAGGCGGATGTTGCGCCGCTGCGCGCGATCCTGGTCGTCGAGGACAAAGACATAGGATCCCTGCTGGTCCTGCAGCACCGATGCGCGCGGGATGGCGATGGTGAGAACGGGCTCCGCACCCTCCACGTAGACCGTGACGAACTGGCCATCGACCAGTTCGCGGGGGCCCATGGCCGCATTGGACGCGTTGCTGCGTTCAGGGTTCGCGATCAGGGCGCGGATCAGGATCGTGTCGGTGTTGCGGTCGATCTGGTTGTCGATGAACTCGATGCGGCCGGTGACCGGATAGACGCGCCCATCCGTCAGGCGGATGCGAACCCGGGTCGCATCGGTGCCGCCGCGCCCCTCGAAGCGATTCCGGAGCTCGAGCGCCTGGCGCTGGCTGACGGCGAAGGAGACGCGCATCGGGTCCTGGCTGACAATGGTGGCGAGCGCGCCGACATCCGGGCCGACGACGTTCCCGACCGCAAAATTGGAACGGCCGATCTGGCCGGTGATCGGCGCGGCGATCACCGTGTAGTCGAGGTTGATCTGTGCCTGCCGCAACGCCGCCTGCGCGCCCAGGAGCTGGGCATTGGCCGAGCGTTCCGCCGCGATGGCGTCATCGAGGCGCGCCTGGGTGCCGGCGGCCGTGCGCAGGAGATCCCGCGCCCGGTCGAGCGCGATCCGCGTATTCGAGAGGTTCGCCTCGGCCGCGGCGACAGAGGCCTGCTGGCGCTGGACCTCGGCTTCGAAGGGCGCGCGCTCGATCCGGTAGAGGATCTCCCCCGACTGCACCTCCTGACCCTCGCGGAAGACGCGTTCCTGCAGGAAGCCGGTGACGCGGGCGCGGATATTCACGCGGTCCGTCGCCTCGACACGGCCGACGAACTCGCTCGTCTCCGTCACCGGCCGGCGATCGGCCGTCATGATGCCGACGGCGGGGGGGCCCTGCGGGCCGAACTGGGCGGCGGCGTCCGTCGTTGCAAGCGCAATCAGCAGCGCTGCCGTGGCGCCAGCGAGAGGAGATCTCATGCTTCGGTTCCAGCCTGGCCGGACGCATGTTGCGTCCGCAGGCGCAAGGTCAAGGCCGCCCTTGACCCGGGCAGACCTCACACCCCGGGGGTGAGGGACATTTCCAGGTTGCACACTCTCCCAACTTTGCCACCCGATGCAAGGCCGCTGGCGCTTCCGGCCGCAGCGGCTACAGTTGGCCACATGTGGTTCCCAGCGCCGCGTGCCGTGACCGTGCGTCTCTTCGCAAGCCTTCCGGATTCGCAACGCCGCAGGCGGCGAACGTCCTGGGCTGACGCCAATCGCGGCGGCGCCGAGGTGGACAGCTTCCTGGAAGGGCCCTGTTTCGATCGGGCAGGGCGGCTTCTCGTCACGGATATCCCGAATGGGCGCGTTTTCGTGGTCGGTCCGGATGCGGAATGGGATGTGCTGGCAGAGTATGACGGCTGGCCGAATGGCATGGCACTCGGGCGCGACGGGGCGCTGCTGATCACCGACTACAGGCATGGATTGCTGACGCTCGACCCTGCTTCGGGTTCCATGGCGCCGCTCCTGGAAGATGTCGGCAGCGAGGGGTTCAAGGGGCTCAACGACCTGGTCCTGGACGGGGATGGCGCGATCCTGTTCACGGATCAGGGGCAGACCGGATTGCAGGATCCGTCCGGCCGCGTGTGGCGGCTTCACCCCGATGGCCGCCTGGACAAGCTGATCGCCAACGGCCCAAGTCCGAACGGCATCGCGCTCAATCGCGCCGGGACGCATTGCTACGTCGCGATGACGCGATCCTGCGAGGTCTGGCGCTTCGCTCTCCGCGCCGATGCTGTCGTCAACAAGGCCAACCTGTTCGTGCGCCTCCCCGCCGGGACATCCGGCCCCGACGGCATGACGGTGGATGCGCATGACCGGCTTTTCGTCGCGAACCCCGGCCATGGGATGGTCTGGGGTTTCGATGCCCAGGGCGTACCCCAGTTCGCGATCGACTGCCGGGATCACGGCCGCGGCACGACCAATTGCTGCTTCGCGCCTGACGGCACCACGCTGCTGATCACCGAAAGCCAGAGCGGTCGCATCCTCGCGGCCGACATCCCGCCGCCATGATCGACGCGCCTCTGCCGCTGTCCGATCTCAAGGTGGTCGAGTTCACCCATATGGTGATGGGGCCGACCTGCGGCATGGTCCTGGCCGATCTCGGCGCGGATGTGGTGAAGGTGGAGCCGGCTCCGAAGGGCGACACGACGCGGCATCTCACGGGTTCGGGGACGGGCTTCTACGCATCCTTTCAGCGCAATCGCCGCAGTCTTTGCGTCGATATCAAGCAGCCGGACGGGCTGGCGCTCGTGAAGCGGCTGCTGCGCGACGCGGATGCGCTGATCGAGAACTTCCGCCCCGGCGCGATGGACAAGCTCGGTCTCGGCTATGCGGAACTGTCCGCGGCCAATCCGAAGCTCATCTATTGTTCCTGCAAAGGCTTCCTGCCCGGCCCCTATGAACATCGCACCGCGCTGGACGAAGTGGTGCAGATGATGGGGGGGCTCGCCTATATGACGGGCCTGACGGGCCGTCCGCTGCGTGCCGGGTCGAGTGTCATCGACATCATGGGCGGGCTGTCGGCCGCCATCGCGATTCTCTCGGTCGTCGCCGAGCGCCATCGGACCGGGCGTGGCCGCCACGTTCAGGCGGCGCTGTTCGAGACCGTGGCCCTGCTCATGGCCCAGCACATGGCGCAGACCGCGATCACTGGCACCGCGCCACCGCCGATGTCCACGCGCACCCCCGCCTGGCCGGTCTACGACGTCTTCGACACGGCCGATGGCAGCCAGGTGTTCGTGGGCGTGGTCACCGATACGCAATGGCCGGCATTCTGTGCCGCGTTCGGCTTCGACGAACTGGCATCGGACCCGACGCTCGCGACCAAGCAGCAGCGCGTGCAGGAGCGGCATCGCACGATCCCGCACATCACCAGCGTCTTCGCGACCTGGACCAAGGACGCGCTGATGGCGAAATGCGAGGCGCTCGGCCTCCCCTATGCCCCGATCGGCAAGCCCGCCGACCTGATCGAGGATCCCCACCTCAACGCATCGGGCGGGCTGGTGCCCCTGACCCTGCCGGATGGACGACAGGTGAAGCTGCCGGCCCTGCCGGTCGCGATCGACGGCGCGCGCCCCGGTCTTCGCCACGATTTGCGCGCCGCGGGCGCCGACGGGACCGCGGTGGCGGCGGAGCTTGGATATTCCACGGCCGAGATCGGCGATCTCATCGCGCGCGGCATCCTGCACATCCCGCGTTGAGGCCAGGAGGAGGGTAGCCCGACCGTCGCGCCTGTGGAATCCTTCCCAGATGACAGAAGGGGGGCTGACATGAAGCGACGCGGTGTTTTCCAGGTGGCGGCAGCCATGGGCGGTCTCGCGGCGCCGCGGGTCGCCCATTCGCAGGCGAACCGGATCCTGAAGTTCCGCCCGAATGCCGATGCCACCATCATCGACCCGATCTGGACGACGGCCTATTCCACCCGCCATCTGGCGCTGATGTGCTACGATACGCTGTACGGCGTGGACGATACGCTGAACCCGCACCCGCAGATGGCCGCCGGCCATGTGGTGGAGGATGACGGAAGGCGCTGGCGCATCACGCTGCGCGATGGTCTCAAGTTCCATGATGGCGAGCCGGTGCGCGCGCGCGACTGTGTCGCCTCCATCCGCCGCTGGGGCCGGGTGGACACCTTCGGGCAACTCCTCATGGCGGTGACCGAGGAGATCGCCGCGCCCTCCGACAAGGAGATCGTCTTCCGCCTGCGCACGCCCTTCCCGCTGCTGCCGAATGCGCTCGGCAAGAGCACGGCTTTCGTGCCCGTCATCATGCCGGAGCGGCTGATCACCGACCCGACGAAGCAGGTGACCGAGGTGGTCGGCAGCGGCCCCTTCCGCTTCCTGGCCAACGAGCGGGTGAGCGGCGTCCGCACGGTCTACGAGCGCTTCCGCGACTATACGCCGCGCGCCGACGGGCCGAACCAGTTCACGGCCGGACCCAAGGTCGCGCATCTCGATCGCGTGGAATGGCAGCTGATCCCCGATCCGCCCACCGCGGCCGCCGCGCTGATCAGCGGCGAGATCGACTGGTACGAGGATGTCTATCTCGACCTCATTCCCATGCTGCGGCGGGACCGCAACCTGGTGGTCGGCAGCTTCAATCCGGCGGGTTCGATGGGCCTGTTGCGCCTGAACCATCTGCAGCCGCCCTTCGACAACCCGGCGATCCGGCGCATCGCGCTGGCCGCCGTCGACCAGACGGAAGTCTTGACCGGCCTTGCCGGCAATGATCGGTCCATGTGGACCGACGGCGTCGGCGTCTTCACGCCCGGTTCCCCCATGGCGAACGATGCGGGCATCGCCGCGATCACTGCCCCCAAGGACTACGCAAGGCTGCGGCGCGACCTGGAGGCCGCAGGCTATCGCGGGGAGAAGATCGCCTTCCTGCAGGCGACGACGTTGCTCACCATGTCCCAGCCCTCCGCCGTCTCGGCCGAGCAGCTGCGTCGTGCGGGGTTCAATGTGGATGTGATCGCGTTGGATTTCGGCGTGTGGCTGCAGCGCCGGGCGAGCCGCAATCCGGTGGACCAGAATGGCTGGAGTGCGACGACGACGTTGCTGCCGGGGTTCGACCTCTGGGATCCCATCTCGCATCTGGCGATCCGCGGCAATGGCCTGAACGCCTGGCCGGGATGGCCGATCAGCGAGCGGCTGGAGACGCTGCGCAACAGCTGGGTGGCATCGCCCACGGCGGACGGGCGGCGCGCCATCGCGCGGCAGATCCAGGAACAGGTCTGGGTGGATGTTCCCTACATTCCCCTCGGTCGTTGGATTGACCCCACCGCGCACCGGCGCAACATCACCGGCATGCTTCAGGGTGCGGCGCTGTTCTACAATCTTCGCAAGAACTAGAGGAACGCGCCGTCGATCGGCAGGGCGACGCCGGACACGTAGCTTGCGGCCTCGCTCATCAGGAAGGCGACGACGGCCGCGACCTCGTCCGGCGTGCCGGCGCGCTTCATCGGCATGGCGGTCAGCATCCGCGCCCGCTGCTCCTCCGGCAGCTCGTCGAAGCGGGTGCGGATCCGCGTGCCCTGTGCGCCCAGGATCAGCCCCGGCAGCACGGCGTTCACGGTGACGCCGTGCTCCGCCTCGTCCTTCGCGAGTTGCGACGTGAATCCGATCAGCGCGGCCTTCGACGTGGCATAGGGCAGCCGCCCCGTGACGGTCGTGAAGCTGCCCGCCTGGCCGCGGGAGATGGTCGAGGAGAAGTTGACGATCCGCCCAAAACCCTGCCGTCGCATGGCGGGCAGCACTGCGCGAGCGAAGAGGAAAGCGCTCTTCACATTCAAATCCACGACATGGTCCCAGGCCGGCACCGGCAGGTCGTCCGCGAGCCGCGCCCTCACGGGCCCCGCGCCGCCCGCCACATTCGCCAGCCCGTCGATGCGACCGAACTGCGCCAGCGCATGGTCGGCCGCTGCATTGGCGGCCTCTTCCCGCGTGGCGTCGCCATGCTGTGTCAGCAGTCGTCCGGGATGCGCCCGCGCCAGATCGGCCAGGCTTTCGAGCTGCGCCGGGTTCATGTCCACGGCCAGCACCCGCCAACCCGTGGCGAGCAACTGGCGCGCGCAGGCGCTGCCGATCTCGCCGCCGCCTCCCGTGATGATCGCGGCGCGGCTCACGATGCCACCCCGGCAAAGGGCTGGCGCAGATCGCGGCGTTCCAGCAGCGGCATGGTGTCGCGGTTGAAGCGGTTCAGTCCATCGACGAAATCCACCCATGTCAGGAGCACGCCGTCCAGCCCGGCATCGGCATAGCCATGCAGCTGGGACGCGATGTCCTCGGCCGTGCCGACGAGGATGGATCCGCCGGCGCCTGCGGCGAACCGCTTCCGCAACTCCTTCAATCGCTCGGGCGAGGCGATCTGCGATTGGGCCGCGAGCCCCGCGGTGAAGTTGTCCACCGCCGCATTGTCCGCCTGCGTCACCGCGAAGTGCTCGAGATAGGCTTCGGCCTCCGCCCGCGTGTCGCGCTGGACGCAGGGGGCGTAGGTCCAGACCTGGACTTCGCGCCCGAACTGTTCGCGTGCCATGCGCTTGTAGTCGCCGATCTGCTTCGCCGTATCCTCCGGCCGGTCCGAGGTCAGGATGACGAAGCACATGTCCGCGTGCTCGCAGGCGAAGCGCTGGCCGCGCGGCGATCCGCCGGCATTCATGATGGGGATGTGCGCCTGCAGCGGCTTGGGCATGGAGGAGCCCTTGATGATCCTGAAAAAGCCGCCGTCGAAATCGAACTCCTCATCCTCCGTCCACAGCCGGCGCATGATGTGCAGCCACTCCGCCAGATGTTCGTAGCGCTCGTCATGCTCGCGCAGCGGCGCGCCGAACATCTCGAGCTCCGGCTTGTTCCAGCCGCCCACGATGTTCAGCCCGAAGCGGCCGCCCGACATGATGTCGATCGTCGCGCATTGCTTGGCGCAGGTGATGGGGTGGATGGTCGGCGCATGGGAGGTCGCGAAGACGGCCGCATGCCTTGTCACCTGCGATACGCCCGCCGCCCAGGTGAAGGGATCGAGGCTCACGCCGCTCGGATGCGCGGGCGGCAGGCTTCCGTAGCTCTTCCAGCGCGCATAGCCGACAATCGCCTCGAACCCCGCCGCATCCGCAAGCTGGGCGGTCTGCACGACTGCCGGCCAGGTCGGCCTGTACGCCTCGGGCACCAGCGTGCTCGCGCCACCTTTGCCGTTGGTCCCGAAGATGCCGAGCTTCAGGCGGTTGGATGAGAACAACGGATTGCGTGCTGACATGGCGTGGCCGATCCCCTCTGCCGGGGTCGAGCCTAGGCGCGTGTCGCGCAGGCCGGCAACACCGCGGCGGCGTATTTCCACGCGACATGAACCGTCCTAGGCTTCGCGACGATCCAGCCGTCGGGAAGGTCGGATATGCCAAGCCGGGACGCCGAACGCATCCATCGTGACGCGATTATCATCGACGATGTCTGCCCCCTGGTCCAAACGCGCAAGTATCTCGACTGGTATCAGGAAGGCGGCTTCACCGCCTGCGCGCCGACCGTCGCCATCTATGAGAACGCCTGGCAGACGGTGAAGGAACTCGGCGCCTGGCACGACCATGTGCGCCGCAACCCCGACCTCGTCATCATCCGCCGCGCGGCGGACATCGAACAGGCGAAGCGCGACGGGAAGCTTGGCCTCATCCTGCACTTCCAGAACACCGATCCCATCGAGAACGACCTGAACCTGGTCGATGCCTTCAAGGCGCTCGGCGTCGGCGTCATGCAGCTCTGCTACAATGTCCGCAATCGCGTGGGCACCGGCGCGACCGAGGAGAAGGACGAGGGCCTCAGCCGATTCGGCGAGAAGTTCGTCGCGCGCTGCCACGATGCGCGGGTGGTCGTGGATTGCTCGCACACGGGACGCCAGACGACGCTCGATGCCATCGCGGCATCGCGGCGCCCGATCATTTTCTCCCACGCCAATCCCAAGGGCGTCTTCGACTGCCAGCGCAACATCGACGACACGCAGATCCGCGCGATCGCGGAGAAGGGCGGCGTCATCGGCGTGGTGGGCTATGCCTATTTCCTGGGGCGTGCGCAGCGGCCGACGCTGGATTCCTACATCGACCACATGGACTACCTGGTGCGCGTCGCCGGCGTGGAGCATGTCTGCATCGGCCTGGATTATTTCCGCTTCCAGGTCCCGGTCGCGACGGAGGCCGAGGCGCAGGCGATGTACGACGCCGCGATCTCCTCGGGCAAATGGTCCAGGGAGACCTACCTGCCGCCGCCCTACCACTACCCCGCGGGCATCGAGACGCCGCGCACCATGATCAACCTGACGCGCCGGCTGCTCGAACGCGGCTACGGCGAGGATGCGATCAGGAAGATCTATGGGCACAACCTGCTGCGCGTCTACCGCGAGGTCTGGGGAGAATGACCATGCGGCACGTCACGCGCCGCACGGCACTCGCCCTGGCCGGGGCTTCCGCCACACCCGCCCTGGCGCAGCCGCCCCTCTTCACCCGCCCGCTCAGTGTCGTCATCCCCTACAGCGCGGGGTCCAGCACCGACATCCTCGGCCGCCTGCTCGCGCCGGGCATGACGGCGCAACTTGGCCAGCCCGTGGTGGTGGAGAACCGCACGGGCGGCGGAGGCACCGTCGGCATGGGCTATGTCGCGCGCAGCGCACCGGATGGCCACACGATGGTGCTGACCAGCGCCAGTGCGGGCCCGGTGAACCGCGCGCTGTTCCGCAATTTGAACTTCGATCCGGTCCGCGACCTCAGCCTGGTCTGCCTGGCCAACATGTCCATGAACGCGCTGATCGTCGCCGGCACCAACCCTGCGCGCAGCCTGGCGGCGCTGATCGACGCCGCGAAGCGCCCCGGTGCGCCGCCGCTGCGCTACTTCTCGCCGGGCAACGGTACGTCGCAGCATCTCTCCGCCGTGCTGCTCGGCCAATTGGCGGGTGTGACCTTCGAGCATGTTCCCTATCGCGGCCCCGCCGAGGGCCTGACCGCGCTGCTCGCCGGCGACGTTGTCTTCGGCTTCGCCTCGCTCTCCTCCATCATGGGCATGATGGCCGATGGCCGCGTGCGTGCCTTCGGCGTGACCGGCCGCACCCGCCCGCGCGCTTTGCCCGACCTGCCGACGCTGGCCGAGCTTGGCTATCCGCGCTTCGCCGAGGTCATGGTCTGGACCGGCTTCGCCGTGCCGCGTGCGACGCCCGTGCCGGTGCAGCAGGCGCTGCATGACGCGATCGGTGCCGTCATCGCCCAGCCCGCCACGCGGGAACGCTTCACCCAGATCGGCATCGAGGCGGTGCCGGCCATGACGCTCGCCGAGAACGAGGCCTTCATGGAAGCGCAGCTCACGCTGTGGGAAGGCCTGGTGCGGAGCTCCGGCGCGACGGTGGATTGATGAGCGTGATGTGACGGCGCCGCCTGGCCTTGCGTGGCGCGGCGCCTTTCCGGTTTCAGTGGTGGATGAAGATTGGGCAGGTGGCCGCGCGCAAGAGCGGCTGTGTCGTCGTCCCGAAGAAGAGCCCCTTGAGCCCCGTGGTGCCGTAGGCTCCGGCGACCAGGAGCCGCGCCGACCGCGTTGCCGCCTCGGCCGTGATGGCATCGACCGGACGCATCCCTGTCGCCATGGCCGCCGTCGCGTCGATTCCGTGGCGCTGGAGGTAGGTGGCACCAGGCGCTGCAATGGATCGCGCCTTGTCCAGGTCTTCGGCGACCGACAGGACCTGGACCGCCGAACCTTCGTCCAGCCCCAGCAGCGCGAAGAGCTGAAGAGCGCGCATGGCGGGCACGGAGCCGTCATAGGCGACGATTGCGCCATTGGCGGTCCCTTGATCGGCCCAGCCCGGTGGGACGACGAGCAGCGGCCGGGCGCCATCCTTCAGCAATGCCTGGATGACCGGCGCCAGGCCGTCGTCATCCTCCTCCCGCCCGAGCGTGGAATCCCGGCCGATGACGATCAGGTCGTGCCCGGCGCCTGCCGCCAGAAGGGCCTCTTCCGGCGCATCCTCCAGCATCAGGGGTGCAAAGGGCTGCCCTTGCGCCGCCGCCGCGAAGGCGCGCAACTCGGTTTCAGCTTCCGTCACGGCCTGCTGCATCAATCGCGCATCGCGCCGCGCCTTGAAGGCGCCGCCGCCGCGCGGCACGGCTTCGTGTTCATCCCTGATATGCGGGCGATCCAGCACGGTTGCCGCGGTGAGTACCGCACCGGTGCGTCCGGCAAGCGCGATCGCCAGGTCGCGTGCGGCCTGCGCGCCCGGGGTGTCGTCCAGTGCAACCAGGATGCTGCGGATCAACGTCGTCTCGTCGCCATCTGCGTTGCCGACAATGCGTCGGCGGGGACCCCGCTCGCAAGGCCGTTCTCGCGAAGCCCAGCTGGTCGCCGCGCAATCGGGCCATGGCGGCCAGCGCGTAGCCGCCGCCAAGTGCACAGCCCGGAATTCGCTGTCGTGCACGGTGCCGGAGCGTGCCGACATCGCGGTCGAGCACCATGACCGGCGTGATCGCGCCAGGGATCGCTGCCCAGGACCACCCCGGCTACCTGATCCGGCCTCAGACGCGCGAGATGACGTTCGGCGATGTTCGCGACGAGCCGCCAGTCCGAATCCCTGATCAGGGCGAGGAGCGGCTGGCCCACGATCCCGCTGTCGCCGGCCCGCGTTTCGAAGGGGGCGAGGCGGCCGGCAACCGGCGCGCTGATCCGGGTGCGCGAGAGATCATCGTTGGCGCGGTCGAGTGCAGCCGAGGCGGCTGCAAGCTCGGCCTGCCGCACTTCCACCAGGCGCCGCGCGACCGTGGTGCCCGCCTCCGCACGCCGCATCGGCCTCGGCCACGACCTGCTGTGCCGGTTCGTGCTGCCGTGCCACGACGTCGCGCGCTGCGGTGGCGCTGGCAACCGCCAGGGCGTAGGGGCGTCGCTCGATGACGATCTGGTTCTGTCCGGCTTCGACCCGCTGATCCGTTCGCACCGGCAGTTCGGCGATCGGCCCCGCAATCTCCGGCGCCGCGCCGATGATGGCCGCCGTCACGCGGACATCGCCTGTTCAGGCGAAGACCAGCGCGCTGAGCGCGTAGATGAGCCAGAGCAGCGCCGCGATACCCAGCACGGCGCGGACAATGTGGGTCTCGATCCCGGCCAGCATGAGTGGATTGCGTCTCCGCAACCGTCCTGTCGGCGCGGGTCGCGGTGGAGAAGCGCGGCGTTCAGCGCCGTTCGAAACTGTAGGGCGACTCCCCTTCGACCGCGGGGTCGAGAACCAGCCGATGCTCGAGCGGCGGGAAGGCGCGGCTGCGGCAATCGGGTCGGTCGCAGAGCCTGCAGGACAGGCCGATGCCGACCGCGGCGCGTTCGAGATCAAGACCGTCCGCGTAGACCAGATCAGGCGCCCGGGCGATGTCGCAGCCGATCGCCACCACATGCATGGGTGGTGGCTCGCCCCAGCGCGCGGCAGGTCCCTGGATGGTGCACGCGATGGTGAGGAATGTGGCGCCGTCGGGCAGTTGCGCGACCTGCACACGGATGGCGTCCGGCGTCGCGAAGGCGGCATGCACGATCCAGCGCGGGCAGGACCCGCCGAACCGCGCGAAGGGAAAGCCCGCCGCCGAAAAGCGCTTGCCGACATTGCCCGCCGGGTCGGCGCGCAGGAAGAAGAACGGCACGCCGCGCGCGCCTTCGCGCTGCAATGTCGAGAGGCGGTGGCAGGCCTGTTCGAACGAAACGCCGAACCGGGCGGCCAGGACCTGGATGTCGTATCGTGTCGCCTGTGCCGCGGCCAGGAAGGGGATGTAAGGCATCACCAGGGCCGCTGCAGCGTAGTTCAGCAAACCGATCCTGATCATCGCCGCCGCTTCGGGCGAGGAGGGCTCGGCACCGGCCATCACGACCTCCACCGCATCCCGCGCCTCCAGCAGCATCAATTGGAATGCCAGCTGGAAGCCGCGGCTCTCCCGCGGCAGCGATTCCGAGAGCTGAAGCGCGCGAAGTGCGGGGTCGTAGCGCCGGAGTGCACCGTCGACGGGACCGACGGTGACGGTCAGTCCATGCTGCCGTCGCAGCCGTTCGGCGATGGCGTGGTTGAGCTCCGAAGGTCGGGCGGCCAGCTCGCGTGCGATCGTTTCCGCGGCCGCTTCCAGGGGCGGGAAGTGGTTGGCGCGGTCGTGGAAGAAATCGCGCGTTTCCTCGTTCGGCAGCAGGATCCGGCGCCCCGATGGCAGCGCCAATCCCGACGCGTCCTCTCGCGCGACGCGCCAGGCGCGGTAGAGCGCGAGCATGGCGCGCGCCGCATTCGGCGCCGAGGCGGCGATGCCGGTGATTTCGGTTTCCGGGATTTCATCGAGGCCGAGCAGCGGTTCGGAGAAGACTTCGCGCAGCGCCGATTCCAACTGCCGCTCGGCCTGGCCGGACAGCACGGAGAGTTCCACGCCGAGAATCTCGGTCAGCTTGATGAGCAGCGAGGCGGTGACGGCGCGCTGATCGTGTTCGATCAGGTTCAGATAGGAACTCGAAATGCCGAGACGGGTGGCGAGCGCCTGCTGCGTCATCTGCCGGTCCTGGCGGAGGCGGCGAAGGGTCCGGCCGATCAGGGGGCGGGCCATGGATTTTTACAACCTTCACAAAATCCCAGCCTCGCATGTGCAGGATTGCACAGGATTGCTGCGCTGCACAGCAGTTTGGAGCCGCATTTTCCGCGTTGCAATGTCAATCTCTACACAGGCCCGGTGTTGCAGCCGGACGCCAACGGAGACCCAGACATGCGACCCAACCCCACCGCCTGCTTCGCCCCCGACGGATCCGGCCCGGCCCCCGCCGCCGACCCGGATCGCTTCCGCGGCATCCGCCGCGACTACACCGAGGCCGATGTCGCGCGCCTCGCCGGCTCGTTCCGCGTGAAGCACACCCTGGCCGAGATGGGCGCGAAGCGCCTGTGGCAGTTGCTGCGGAACGAACCCTTCGTGAACACCCTCGGCGCGCTGACCGGCATGCAGGCGCTGCAGCAGGTCAAGGCGGGACTGAAGGCCATCTACCTGTCGGGCTGGCAGGTCGCGGCGGACGCGAACAGCGCTGCCACGATGTATCCCGACCAGTCGCTCTATCCCGTGGACAGCGTGCCGACCGTCATCCGCCGCATCAACAATGCGCTGCGCCGCGCCGACCAGATCGCGACACTCGAACGCGCGGAGGGCAAGGGCGACGACCCCGTCCACTACATGGCCCCGATCGTCGCCGATGCCGAAGCCGGCTTCGGCGGCCCGCTGAATGCCTATGAGCTGATGCGCGCCATGATCGAGGCGGGCGCCGCCGGCGTCCATTTCGAGGATCAGCTGGCCTCCGAGAAGAAGTGCGGCCACCTCGGCGGCAAGGTGCTGGTGCCGATCAGCCAGCACATCCGCACGCTGAACGCCGCGCGGCTCGCCGCCGATGTGGAGGGCGTTCCGACCGTGCTGCTCTGCCGCACCGATGCCGAGAGCGCGCAGCTGCTGACCGCCGATGTGGACGAGCGCGACCGCGAGTTTATCGGCAACGACCGCACGCCGGAAGGCTTCTTCCGCATCCGGCCAGGCGTGGGCAAGCGCTATGCCATCGCCCGCAGCCTGGCCTACGCGCCTTATGCCGACCTGCTGTGGTGGGAGACGTCCGATCCCGATCTGCGGGATGCACGCGAATTCGCCGAGGCGATCCAGCGGGAATTCCCGGGCAAGATGCTCGCCTACAACTGCTCGCCCAGCTTCAACTGGCAACGCAAGATGGGCGTCGAGGCAGCCGCGAAGTTCCAGCGGGAGCTCGGCGCCATGGGCTACAAGTTCCAGTTCGTGACGCTGGCCGGCTTCCACTCGCTGAACCTCTCCATGTTCAGGCTCGCGCGCGGCTATGCCGAGCGCGGCATGGGTGCCTACAGCGAGTTGCAGCAGGCCGAGTTCGCCGAGGAAGCCAATGGCTTCACCGCCGTGCGCCACCAGCGCGAGGTGGGCGTCGGCTATTTCGACGCGGTCGCCATGGCCGCTTCGGGCGGGCGGTCCTCGACCACCGCCATGAAGCACTCCACCGAGACCGCGCAGTTCCACGACGACAAGCAGCCCGCGACGGCGAAGTGAGAAAGGGAGAAACGACGATGGACAACGACCGCCACGACGACGGCCTGGTGCACAGCCATGGCTGGGCCACGGAACCGCCGCGCCCCGCGACGAAGCAGGGCCGGGTCATCCCGGCGCCCGCCGAGGATCATGACGACGGCATCGACCACGCCCATGGTTGGGCGTGCAGCGAGCGCGGGCAGATGACCCGCCGCTGACTCAGGGCGCCAGCACGGCGAAGTCGGGAGACGGCCCGGGCACCCCCCGGGCCGCTTCCACGAGGATCGCGGTGATCC